>DAIMHT010000142.1:0-4798 GCA_036723155.1 Actinomycetota bacterium | reverse complement strand
GACGGGGCGCGATCGGTTGCTCGGGATCGGATGATGCTGATCGCGAACGCGCCGAGGTAGAGGGCCGCGGCGGTCGCCATGATGGCGAAGCTGGGCGGGACGTCGCTCGCGAGGTAGCTGATGGTGACTCCTACCCAGACCGCGAGCACCGCGAGGGCACCCGAGGTCCAGAACGCGACCCACGGCCGCGAGGTGAGGCGCTGGGCGGCCCCGGCGGGTGCCGCGAGGAGCCCCAGGAGGAGCAGAGCCCCGACGGCCTGGGTGGCTTCGCCGGCGCAGGCGCCGACGAGCCCGAGGAACACGATGCCGAGGAGCCGGACCGGGACTCCCCGGGCGCGGGCGACGGCCTCGTCGAGGCTGGCGAACAGGAGCGGTCGGGCGATGACCACGATGGCGAGGCACAGACCGAGACCGATCCCGGCCGCGGTGACCGCCTGGCCGCGGCTGAGCCCGAAGATCGATCCGAACAGGACGTGCACGCTGGCCGTGCTGTCGCTGGCCGCGGTCGAGGTCGTGTACACGCTCACGAAGAGGACCCCGAGCCCGAGGATCCAGGTGAACACGGCCCCGATGGTGACGTCGTCGGCGTGGCCGCGATCGCCGAGCACACCGACTCCGAGCCCGACCGCGATCGTGGCGACGAAGAGTCCGACCCGGGCGTCGACATTGAATGCGAGCGCGGCGAGCGCGCCGGTGAACGCGACGTGGCTGAGCAGGTCGCCGCTGAACACCTGGCCCCGCAGGACGACGAAGTACCCGACGAGGCCACTGGCGGCGCTGATCGCGGTGCCGGCGATCAGGGCATGCTGGATGAACGGGTGCGACAGCAGGTCGGTCAGCCCGGTGCCGGTCGCCGCGAGCAGGCTCATGCGCTCACCCGAAGCCCGATCCGGTGCGACGCGAGTCCCCGAACCACCCGGACGCCGAGGTAGCCCGCGAACGCGACCGTCGTGACCGTGAAGCCGATCGGGTAGTCGGTGAAGTAGGCGATAGCGAGGCCCAGCCAGGTGGTGAGCACCGCGAACCCGACCGACAACGCCGCGCTCACCACCGGCCGGGCGCTGATCGCCTGCGCGGTGGCGGCCGGGACGACGAGGAGCGCGAACACCAGCAACGCCCCCGTGATCTGGCTGGCCTCGGCGACGGCGAGCGCGAGGACGACCAGGAACACCACCGACAAGGCCCTGACCGGCACCCCCCGGGCCGCCGCGACATCAGGGTCGATGGAGGCGAAGAGCAACGGGCGCGCGATCACCGCCAGGACGACGATCGTGGCCAGGCCGACCCACAACAGGGTGCGGACCTGTCCGTCCGTGATCCCGAGGAAGCTGCCGAACAGCAGCGAGTTCGTGCCTTCCAGCAGGCCCTGATAGAGCGAGACGAACAGGAACCCGCACGCGAGCGCGAACGCTTGCACCGTCCCGATCACCGCCGACTCCTCGCTGTAGCCCCGGCGAGCGCGTGGTGCCGCCGCGATGAGCAACGCCGCGGCGACACAGAACCCGAAGTACCCCCAGGCGGCGCTGATCCCGATGAGGACCGCACCGGCGGCGCCGGGGAACGAGACGATGGCCAGGGTGTGGCCGACGAAGCTCTGCTGGCGCAGTACCACGAACCAGCCGATGAGCGCCGTGACCACCGCGACGATGGTCCCGGCGCGGAACGCGTTGACCATGAAGTGGAACTCGAGGAGCTGACGCACGTCCGACGCCAGGTCCCAGCTGAACCCGTCAGCGACCAGCATCGTCCGCTCGGTGGCCTCGGCGGGGCGCGTGCGCGTGGAGATGCGGGTGGTAGCTCGAGGCCTCGGGGTGGCCCACGACGACGAGCTGCCCGTCGCTGGTGTGCAGCACTTCGATCGGTGCCGAGTAGAGGTCCGACAGCGTGGGGCCGGTGATGACGTCGTGCGGTGTCCCGACGACGGCGCGGCCTCGCGCGAGATAGAGGACCCGGTCCAGGTAGGACAGGACCGGGTTGACGTCGTGGGCGACGATCATCACGGCCAGGTGCTGCTCGCGGCGGATGCGGTTCACGAGTCCGGCGATCGCCCCCTGGTTGCTGATGTCGAGGCTGTCCAACGGCTCGTCGAGGAGGAGCAGTCGGGGGCGCCGGGCGAGCGCTTGGGCGATGAGCAGCCGTTGCTGCTCACCCCCCGAGAGCTGCCCGATGGGACGCGCCGCGAGCTCGGTCGCGTCGACGAGATCGAGGAGCTCGGCGACCCGGGCGCGCGCCTGCTTGCCCCGGGCGAGGGGGACACCCCAGCGGTCACCGTCGACGCCGAGCCGGACAATGTCGACCCCCCGCACCCGCAGGGCCGGGTCGAAGCTCCGGCGTTGCGGCAGGTAGCCGATCTCGTGGTTCGCGGCCCCGGGTGGGCGTCCCCCGACCCGCACCGTTCCCGATGCGACCGGGACGAACCCGAGCAGGGTTTTCAGCAAGGTCGACTTGCCGACCCCGTTCGGGCCGAGCACGGCCACGAACTCGCCCGGCTGGATGGAGAACGTGACGTGCTCCCACACCGGTCGACCACCGACGTGGACGCCGGCGTCGTGCACGTCGACGTACGGCTGCCCCTCCCGGGGTCCGCGGGTCGTCACGATCCGGTGGCCTTGGTGAGGGCCGCTTGCAGCGCGCGGAGCTCCTTGACCTGCCAGGCCTGGAAGGTGGCGTTGGCGGGCGCGAGCGTCTCGGTCACGGTCATGACCGGGATGGCGTGCGCGTTCGCCTGCTGGATGACGGCCTGGACGTCGGGGGTCGAGTTCTGCGAGTTGAACACGAAGACCTTGATTTGCTTCGCCTTCACCTGCTGGTCGACGGTCTCCTTGTCCGCCGCGCTGGGGTCGGTCCCCTCGGCGATCGCCTTGAGGAACGACGGTGGGGTCAGGACCTTGAGGCCAAGGCTGGCGGCCAGGGGCGAGACGATGCTCTCCGAGGCGCCGACCGGCGTCCCCGCGTACTTCTGGCGGATCGCCGCGATGACCGCGTGGTACTGCTGCAAGCCCACGGTCTCGAACTGGGTCCGGAGCGCGTCGAAGGCGGGGGTATCTCGGGGATCGAGTCGTCGGAGATCACTGGTGACTCGGGCGATGAACGTCTCGACGCTCGCCGGCGAGTACCACTGGTGGGGATTGTCCCCGTCGTGGAGTCCGAGGAGGTCACCGACGACGAGGACCCTCCGACCCGAGCTGGGGCTCGCGTCGAGCGCGTGCTGGGCCCAGGGGTCGTAGCCGATTCCGTTCACGATCACGTAGTTCGCGCCGGCGATCGCGCGGCTGTCGCTGGGTGTCGCCTCGTAGGAGTGCGGGTCGGTGGCGGGTTTTGTGATGATGCTCGTGACGGTCGCATGCGACCCTGCGAGCTGCTTGACGATGCTGCCCCAGAAGTTCTCGGCGGCGACGACGTTGATGCGAGCCGCCGGCCCAGCCGTCGGGGCAGTGGTGGGGGACGCGCCCACGACGCTCGGGAAGGAGAGGAGGGCGAGCAGGACGGCGATGACGGCGACGAGGGCAGGTCCGTAACGGTGGCGTCGCACCGCGAGCCGGGACATCGACGGGGGCTGGGGGCGGGGTCGGTGCGCCACTCCCCGGAGGTTATTTGAGAACGGTTCCCATTACAAGTTTGCGGGTCCCGGGCTCCGGCTCGAGCGTCCGGGCCGACGAGTGCCCGTTACGCGGGTTTTGTCGCGTGCACCCAGAAGCGGGGTTGTCGGATCTGAATGGAACCGCCGCGGCAGACCTCCTCATGCAGCTGCCCCAGTTGCGCTCGGTGCCCGCGGATCGTAAATCCGGGGACGCTCCACGGGATCGACTGGAGGTACCAGGCGAACGCCCCGACATCATCGAAGCGGTAACGCTCGACGCCTCGGTCTGATCCGATCACCGTGAGCCCGGCGGCCTGTAGTTGCTCGATGGCGAGGTCGAGCCACGAGTCCGATCGACGTACGGGAACATCCCGGTCCAGCAACGGATAGGCGTCGTCAAAGGCGCCGTGATCGACCTGTTGGGTCAAGAAGGACCCGCCGGCGCGTAGCACGCGCCCGACCTCACGGGCGTTGAAGGCCTCGTGACGGTTCACGACGAGGTGAAGCGACGCGGACCGGAAGGGGAGTCGACCTCGGGGCGGCGCGTCTATCTGGTCGACGTTGTCCAGAGAGCCTTCGTCCTGCACCACCGGCACGTGGTGCGGAACGAGGTTGGTACCGGCGATTGAGACATTGGGTGGCCAGGCTTCGAGAGCCACGGTTCGATCGGGTGTCGCCGGGAGCGCGCGTAGCCATTCGCCGCCTCCCGTGCCCATGTCGAGGAGATCCGGTGAGCGGCCGGCTAACCCGAGCACCATCGCGGTGTAGTCCCACGGGGGCTCGGTATGCATGCGGGCCTCGAGCCAGGAGAAGTCCCAACCCGTGAACGGTCGTGCTTCGGCGGCGGCCAGCAGTGCGCTGAGGTCCGGTCCGGCGGGAGGTTGGGTCGTCACGACAGGGCTCTGGATCGGCTCCACGAGCGAGATGGCGCCGCTCTTTGCGAGTTCTTAGCGTGCCCGTCGGGTGAATTAGCGCCCCCTTGGCAGACAGGGCGCCGAGACGGGAGGACCATCGTGGCATGAACGTGGTCGTGCTCAACTGGCCCGCGGAGCAAGGTCGGTTGGGCCCGCTGCAAGCCATGGGGATCCCGCGTCTGTTGCTCGTCGCCCGGGATGAGCCGCCCCCGGTATGCGCCGATCCGCTGGCGGATTGGGTGTTCGCGTCGGCGCTCGACGACGAGGTCGAAGCCCGGGTGGCGGCGCTGGCGGCTCGGGCGCG
>DAIMHT010000141.1:0-4805 GCA_036723155.1 Actinomycetota bacterium | reverse complement strand
GCCGAGCGAACGGTGGATGGACACCATGCTCCACGAGTTCGGTCACGCGGTCTACGACGAGGGCATCGACCGTCAGCTCCCGTGGCTGGTGCGCAGTCCGGCGCATGCGCTCACGACCGAGGGCGTGGCGATGCTGTTCGGGCGGCTGGCCCGGTCGCCGGAATGGCTCGGCGCGGTCCCCGGCGTCCCGGCAACCCAGCTCGACGAGCTTCGGGCGGGTCTCGCCGCAGCCCGCCGGGCGTCGCTGCTGGTGTTCGCCCGGTGGGTGCTCGTCGTCACCCACTTCGAGCGTCGCCTCTACGCCGACCCCGAGGCGGACCTCGACACCGTGTGGTGGGACCTCGTAGAACGCTTCCAGCAGGTCCGACGGCCCGAGGGGCGCCATGAGCCGGACTGGGCGGCGAAGATCCACCTGGCCGTCGTGCCCGTCTACTACCAGAACTATCTGTACGGGGAGCTGTTCGCGTCCCAGCTCGAGACCGCGCTCGCCGACCGGGGCGGTGGTCTCGTCGACCGTCGCGACGCCGGACGCTTCCTCGCCGACCGGGTGTTCGCGCCCGGGGCGTCGCGCCGATGGGACCGCCTGGTCGAGGCCGCGACCGGAGAGCCGCTCAGCGCCGCGCATCTGGCCCGCCACCTCGCGGCCTGAGCCCGGTCACCGCACTGCGGGGCGGGGCGGAGCGAACGTCGGGGGCCGAGTCGGGCTGACGGCGGGGCCTGGGACCCTCGTACGATCGGGGGTGATGGAGTTCAACCTCGCGGACCTGTGGGAGACCGTCGTCGACGCGGTCCCCGACCGGGAGGCGCTGGTCTGCGGGGACCGGCGCCTGACCTACGCCGCCGCGGACGAGCGGATCAACTGCCTGGCGCACGCTCTCGCAGCGCGAGGCGTGAAGGCCGGCGATCACGTCGGGCTCTACCTCTATAACGGCACCGAGTACCTCGAGGGGATGCTCGCGGCCTACAAGCTGCGGGCCGTGCCCGTGAACGTCAACTACCGCTACGTGGAAGCCGAGCTGCGGTACCTGCTCGACGACAGCGACGCCACCGCGGTGATCTTCCACCGCGAGTTCGCACCGAAGCTGACCGCGATCCGCGACGAGCTGCCCGACCTCCACGTCTACGTCTCGGTGGAGGACGGCTCCGGCGCCGACCTGGGCCCCCTCGGCGCGTTGGACTACGAGACCGCGCTCGCCGGGTCCGCGCCGGGTCGGGACTTCCCCGCCCGCTCCGGTGACGACCTCTACATCCTCTATACGGGCGGGACGACCGGCATGCCGAAGGGCGTCATGTGGCGCCACGAGGACATCTTCTTCGGCGCCTTCGGTGGCGGGGGGCTCGGCAACCCGATCACGCGTCCCGAGGAGATCGCGGAACGGGCCCGCAACGGCACGACCCGGTGTCTGCCGGCGTGCCCGTTCATGCACGGCACCGCCCACTGGATGGCGTTCCTCACGCTGTACACCGGCGGGACGGTGATCATCTCCGCCGACCGTTCCATGGACCCGGTTCGGGTGTGGATGCTCGTCGCCGCCGAGCGCGTCAACTTCCTCGTCATCGTCGGCGACGCGATGGGGCGCCCCCTCGTCGAGGCCCTCGATTCCCTCCCCCCCGACGTGGACGTCTCCGGCCTCGCGATGTTGCTCTCGGGGGGCGCCATCCTGTCGCCCTCGGTGAAGCAGGAGCTGACGAAGCGGCTTCCGGGGACGCTGGTCATCGACGGGTTCGGGTCCTCCGAGGCCGGCGGTCAGGGTCAGATGGTCGTCAGTGGGGACGGGGAGCCGTCATCGGTGCCGCGGTTCGCGGTCGACGACCAGACCACGGTCCTCACCGACGACCTCGAGCCGGCCGCGGTCGGGGTGGTGGGGAAGCTGGCCCGCTCCGGTCGCATCCCGCTCGGCTACTACCACGACCCGGTCAAGTCGGCGGCGACGTTCCCCGTCGTGGACGGGGTTCGCTGGTCGGTTCCCGGTGACCATGCCCGGCGGGAGGCCGACGGCACCATCTCGGTCCTCGGTCGAGGGTCGGTGTCGATCAACTCGGGGGGCGAGAAGGTCTACCCCGAAGAGGTCGAAGGCGCGTTGAAGGCCCATCCCGACGTGTTCGACGCGGTCGTCGTCGGTGTCTCCGACCAGCGGTGGGGAGAGCGGGTCGTCGCGGTCGTCGAGCCCCGCGACGGGCGCCTGGTGACGCTCGACGAGATCGTCGCCGAGGCCCGCCAGCACGTCGCCGGCTACAAGGTGCCCCGCCAGCTGGTGCTCGTCGACCACGTCGAGCGGTCCCCGTCCGGGAAGCCCGACTACCGGTGGGCGAAACGCGTCGCCACCGAGGCGTCATAGCCGACCGAGCCGGTCAGCCCGACTCGGCGCGGGACGGGCCAGAATCGGGTGTGGCCGGCGTCGTCCTGTTCGATCTCGACAACACCCTCGCCGACCGTGAGGCGGCGTTCCGCCGCTGGGCTGAGTCCTTCGCGCTCGAGCACGACCTCGACCGGTCCGCGGTCGAGTTCCTGTGCGCCGGCGACGGGGACGGCTACGTGCCCCGGGACGAGCTGTTCGCGTCGGTGCGCGACCGGTACGGGGTCACCACCAGCGTCGAGGAGCTCGTGACCCGGTACCGGGCCGACTACCCCACCCACTTCGAGCCCGATCCCGACGTGCGGGCCGCGCTCACCAGGCTGCGGGCGGACGGCTGGAAGATCGGGATCGTCACGAACGGGCCCCCGTCCCAGAACACCAAGATCGCCAGCCTGGGCCTCGATGATCTCGTCGACGGGATCTGCGTGTCCGACGACGTGGGTGTCGAGAAGCCCGACCGGCGGATCTTCGAGCTCACCGCGGCTCGGTGCGACGCGACGCTCGACGGCTGGATGGTCGGGGACTCGGCCGACACCGACATCGCCGGTGGCCGGGCCGCGGGGCTGAGGACCGCGTGGCTCCATCATGGACGGGTCTGGGACCGACCGGGCCTCGCGCCCGACGCGCTCGTCGCGACCGTCGCCGACGCGGCCCGAGTCATCGCCGGGCAACCCTGACGTCGGCGTAGGAAGTGGCGGCCGCGGGTCGCCATACTGAGCGCATGCCCCTGCTGCGAGCCCTGGCCGCCGATGGGCGGCCGATGTCGCCGTACCTCGCGCAGCATGCCGACAATCCGGTCGATTGGTACGCGTGGGGTGACGACGCGTTCGAGGCCGCGCGGGAGGGGGACCGGCCGGTGCTGCTGTCGGTCGGGTACTCGGCGTGTCACTGGTGTCATGTCATGGCCCACGAGTCGTTCGAGGACCCCGACGTCGCGGCGCTGATGAACCGGCTGTTCGTGAACATCAAGGTCGACCGGGAGGAACGCCCGGACGTCGACGCGATCTACATGCAGGCGGTGCAGGCCCTGACCGGGAGCGGCGGGTGGCCGATGACCGTGTTCCTGGCCCCGGATGGGACCCCGTTCTTCGGGGGGACGTACTTCCCGAAGGAGGACCGGCACGGGCTCGTCGGGTTCCCGCGCCTCGTGGAGCGCATCGACGAGGCGTGGCGGACACAGCGGCCCCAGCTGCTCGAGCAGGGTGGCCGGCTGCGGGAGCTCATCGCCCGCAGCTCCAGCTTCGGTGGCGGCGACGACGGCGAGGCGACCCCCGAGCTCCTGACCGCGGCGCTCGACACAGTGGGGCGCCAGTTCGACCGGCAGTTCGGCGGGTTCGGGCGGGCCCCGAAGTTCCCGCCGTCGACGACGCTGGACTTCTTGCTCCGGTCCTACGTGCGGGACCCCGACCCGGCGGTGCTGGAGATGGTGACCGTCACCCTGGACGCGATGGCGGCGGGCGGGATGTGCGACCAGGTCGGAGGCGGGTTCCATCGCTACTCGGTGGACGACCACTGGCTCGTCCCCCACTTCGAGAAGATGCTGTACGACCAGGCGCTCCTGCTGGGCGCGTACACCCACGGCTGGCTCGTCACGCGTGAGGACCGGTACCGGCGGGTCGCCGACGAGCTGGTCGCGTACGCGCTGCGGGACCTCCGTCACTCCGACGGAGGGTTCTACGCCGCCGAGGACGCCGACTCCGAAGGCGTCGAGGGCAAGTTCTACCTGTGGTCCCTCGACGAGATCGAAGAACGGTGCGGCGACGACGCGGGCGAGGTCATCCGCTACTTCGGGGTGACCGAGGGGGGCAACTTCGAAGATCCGCACACCGGCTTTCGCGGCAACATCTTGCATGCCGTCGACCCCACCGAGGACCGCCCCGCGGCCGTGGAACGGTGCCTCCCGGTGCTGCGCGAGGCGCGAGCGACCCGGGTCCGGCCCGGACTCGACGACAAGGTGCTGCTGGGCTGGAACGCGCTGTTCGTGCGCGCCCTGGCCGAGGCCGCGGGGGCGTTCGACCGGCCCGACTGGCTCGACGTGGCCCGCGCCACCGCCCGGTTCCTCCTCCAGGAGCTGCGCCGTCCCGACGGTCGCTTCCTGCATTCCTGGCAGTCGGGCACGGCCCAGCTCCTCGGCTACGCCGACGACTACGCCGCGCTGCTCGAGGCGCTCCTGACCCTGGCCGAGGTCGACGACGCGGCCTGGCTCGACCACGCCCGGGACGTCGCCGACGGGTTGCTGGCGCTGTTTCCCGACGAGGAGCACGGCGGGTTCTTCACCACCGGTGTCGACGCCGAGGCGCTCATCGTGCGGCCCAAGGACGTGCAGGACGGCGCGACGCCATCGGCGAACTCGCTGGCGTGTCACGGGCTGTTGCGGCTCGCAGCGTTGACCGGTGAGACCCGCTACGAGAACCCGGCTCGGCGGTGGCTGGGGGTGTTGGCGCCGGT
>DAIMHT010000140.1:0-4816 GCA_036723155.1 Actinomycetota bacterium | reverse complement strand
GCGTCGGTGCCGTCGATTCGCATCGCGGCGCGGATCCGCTCCGCGGTCAGCCCGGCGACCCCGGTCCATTGGGCGGTCGCGACGCCGCGGAGCTCGTCCTCGGGGAGGCGCTGGGACATGGTGAGCAGGAACGACCGGCAGAGGACGTGGCACTGGACCGCGAACTCCTGCACGGTGAGGACCAGCGCCCGGTGCGAGAGGTCTTCGAGTGTGAAGTCAGGGTCGAAGGCATCGGTGTAGTTGGCCCGCCCGCCGGGTTCGGCGTCGACGCCGGGGTCGACGAGCGCGACGTCGGCGAGCTTGGATCCCGAGACGGTGGCCAGGTTGGGGTGCATCTCGAACGGCTCGGCGTTCGGGGCGTCGTCGATGAAGACCTTCCAGCGGCAGTGCGGCTCGAGATCGGCGGGCGACCGCGGAGGCCGGTGAATGGGCCGGATCTTGATGAGCGGGTTCGTCGCGGCGGCGGTGGCGTCGAAGGTGGGGTCCTCGATGTCGTGGCACATGCCGCGGACCATGTCCTCACCGAACGGCTCGACGTCCATGAGCGCCCCGCAGCAGTCGAGCCAGAACTCGCCGTATCGCTCGTTCTCGAGGCGGTACCCGACGTGCATGTAGGAGTGGGAGAAACCGATGTCGAGCTGCAGGTTCTTGAACAGGGTCCCGATGTCGGTGCCCGAGAACTGCAGGGCCCGCTGCATCCGTGCCGAGTAGAGCGGGCTGGCGCTCATCCACTCGTCGATCGCGATTCCGATGCGGGCGTCGACGCCGAGTCGACCGAGGACCATCGGCATCGCGGAGCGGTCCTGGAGCTGTCCGCTCAGCATGTACTCGCGGCCCAGGACCGCGAGCCCCTGCCGGGAGAGATGGCTCAGCTCGAAGTCGGGGTCGAACTCACCTGCGTAGTCGTCGCGCGGCACGGCCCGGAACCCTACGCGGCCCCGCCGGCTGGGGTCGCGGCGATGAGTACCCCCTTACTCAGGACGGGCCGGCCGGGCCGTGGGACGCTCTCGGCATGGCTTCGACACCACCGGTTCCCGTTCGTCCCTGGTACTTCCGGCCCCGAGTCGCGATCTGGCTCGGGCCGCTCCTCATCCTCGTCTGCCTCGCGCTGCGGTTCGGGTGGGGCGGGCTCGCCGGGCCCCCGTTCCCGTTCTGGGGCATCGCGTATCTGATCGGCGCGGCCGGATTCTTCATCACCTACGTCCGGTACATGGACCGCGGGAGCGCATAGCCTGCGCCGGTGCGGCGCGTCGTGGCGGTGCTGGGCACGCTCGGCATCGCCTCGACGATGATGGTGGCGAGCGCGACACCGGTGCTGGCCCGCGGCCAGCGGATGCGCCTCACCAGCCCGGCGTTCGCCGCGGGCGCCGAGATCCCGACCGGGTTCACCTGCGACGACCACGACGTCCCGCCACCGTTGCGCTGGTCGGGGCTGCCCGCGTCGACCGTCGAGCTCGCCCTCACCCTCGAAGACCTCGACGGGCCCGGCGGCCGGTTCGTGCACTGGGTGGTGTGGGGAATCGACCCGACCAGCCGCGGCCTGCCCGAGGGTGTCGTGGCCGCCGGCGTCCATGAGGGTCGGAACAGCGGGGGTCGGGACGCCTACCTCGGGCCGTGCCCGCCGGCGGGATCCGATCCACACCGGTATCGCTTCACGCTCTACGCCCTGCGGCGGGCGGTGGTCCTCGGTCCGGGAGCGACCGCGGACCAGCTCCGCTCGGCGATCCGAGGCTCGATCCTCGGACGGGCCGAGCTCGTCGCGCGCTACGCCCGCTGAACGTCGGGCGGCGGTGTCGAGCGCAGCGGGTCGAGGCCCGCGAGCGCCCGCGAGGCGCGGATGGCGAGCGCCACGATCGTCAGGGTCGGCCCGTACCCGGTCGACGTCGGGAACACCGACGAATCGGTGACCACGACGTTGTCGACGTCATGGAGTCGCTGCCACGGATCGCAGACGCTGCGCGCCGGGTCGTCACCCATGCGGGCGGTGCCCATGATGTGGCGCGAGATCGGGGTCGGATCGAAGCCGCGCGCGGCGCGTGACCCCTCGAGCGGGGGAGAGGTCACCCAGAACGTGTGGCGCGCCCCCGCGTCGCGCATGACCGCCTCGAGGCGGGGCGCCCAATGCTCGGCGCACGCGATCTCATGACGATGCGGTGCGTACGTGACCCGACCCGCGGGCCGGCCCCACACGTCGCGGACCGTCGGGTCCAGGTCCACCCGGTTCGTGACCTGCGGCAGGTCCTCGCCCTGCATCGTGAACGCCGCCATCCGGTCTCGCATCGGCGACTCGAGCATGAGCCGGGTGTGATCGTCACCCGGTGGGAGATGGATCGCCTCGAGGATCGGATGTGAGCTGCCGCCGTGCTCGACGATGCCCCCGCGCATATACGGGAGGCCGGCGTCGCGGGCCGCCTGGTGCGCCGCGACGTCGGGGACGATGGGGTCGTCCATCAGGTGCGTGACCGATCGGCCGCGGTGCGAGTGGAGACGGAACGGGAAGATGCCCAGGACGTAGGTCTGAAAGTGGAACATGAGGTAGCGACCGACGATGTCGGGATGGCCGATCCCGGATCGCAGGAGCAGCCGGGGCGTCTCGAACGCGCCCGCGCCGAGGACGACATGGCGGGCGGTCACCTCGTGCTCCCCACCCTGGGCGTCGAGGTAGCGCACCCCGCGGGCCTGGCGGCCACCGGCGTCGAGGACGATCTCGGTCACGTACGACTCGGGACGGATCTCGCACCGACCGGTGCGCAAGGCGTGACGCAACGGCGCGACCGGGTCGCCTTTGGCTTCGATCGGGCAGCCGAAGAAGGCGCAGAACCCGCAGTTGTTGCACGCCGGCCGCCCGTCGTACTCGATGCTGTTGACCCCGGTCGGCGCCCGGTACGGGTGATAGCCGTGACGCCGCGCCGCGTCGGACGTGATCACCGCGCAGTACATGTCGGCGCCGGGAGGCATCGGGTACGGGCCTGACCGCCACGCCGCGAACGGGTTCCCGGCGGCGTCGCCGGCGACACCGACGACCTGTTCCGCCGCGGCGTAGTAGGGCTCCAGCTCGTCGTAGCCGAACGGCCAGTCCACGAGATCGGAGCCGTCGATCGGACCGAGCTCCGATCGGGCGTGGAAGTCGACGGCGCGGAACCGGGGCAGCTTCCCGTCGGCGTGGAACCCACCACCACCGACGGTGGACGGAAGGTTGTTGACCCCACCGGTGAGGAGCCGGTCGCCGTCGTCGACCCGGCGACGGAACGTGCGCGGCTCCAGGAACGGGTCGGGCCCGAGGACGTGGCGGCGCAGGAACTTGATCTCGTCGTTGCTGACGTGGCCGAGCGGCTCGAACGGCGGCTCGAGGCTCAGCAGATGGTTGCGGCCCTTCTCGAGGATCGTGACCGACCAGCCGGCCCCGGTGAGCACCTCGGCCGCGGTGGCCCCCGCGGGCCCGCTCCCGATGACCACCGCGTCGACGTCAGTCACGGCCGGGCCTCACGCACGGCCGGCAACCTCGTCGTCGGTGTACCCGCGCGGCTGCACGTCGCCGGGGTACTGGATCGCGGTCCAGCCCCGACCGTCCGCGTTGCCGCCGTACTCGGGCGCGCCGTACGCCCCTTCACAGGCGTGGCCGTACAGGACCGCCTTGAAGTCGGGGACCGCGTCGAGGTGGGCGTCTTGGTCCTCGCCCGAGAGCGACGCGAAGTCCGACCCCAGGCTCGCCAGCCCGGACCGGTACTCGTCTTGCCAGCCTCGCACGGGACCGTTGAACTCCCGTTCGGGGATGCCGCGTGACCCCTCGATCCGCGTCCGCCACGCCAGCTCCTCCACGCGACTCAACCCCAGGAAGCGCTGAAAGCCAGCGTCGCCGCCGGCCCGTCCCGAGAACGGGCCGCCGGCCCAGATCCGGGGCGGATCGGACGCGAACGCGGCGAGGAGCCCATCGATGTAGTCGGCGCAGCCGAGCGCGGCGCCGCCGGGGTGCGGGTCGTGGGGTGGGATCAGCCGGTCGCAGGCCGCGGCGAGGGCCGCGTACTCATCGGCGCCGAAGAAGCGCGCGGGGGCCGGCACGTCAGAGTTCGAGGACGTAGTTGCCGGCCTCGTCGACCCGGGCCCGGGCTCCCGGGGGGACGACGAGGACCGTGAACGGCTCCTCGACGAGAGCGGGACCGTGCACCTCGGCGCCGACACCGAGTCCCGCGCCGTCGTACACCGCGGTGTCGACATAGCCGTCACCGAAATGCGCGGGGCGGGTCCCCCGGCGGGCCGCGTCGGCGACCTCGAGGGTGCCGAGCTCGGCGAGGTGGTCGGGCTTGGGGGTCCGGCCCCGAGCGATGATGCGAACACCGCGCAGCAGGGGCTGCTGGCTGCGGAACGAGAACCCCCGGTCGCGTTCGTGCTGATCGTGGAACCGCTCCGCGAGGTCGAGCAGGCCGGTCTCACCGAGCTGCTCGGCTTCGGGCACGGGGACGCTCATGTCGAAGTTCTGGCCCGGGTAGGCCATCTGGGCGAACAGGTCGAGCTCGACCGCGTCGCTGGAGAGGCCGGCCGGCTCGAGCTCCTTGCCCGTCTCGTCGCGCAGCTCGACCATCAGGGTCCGCACCCGCTCCAGCTCGACCTGCGAGAGCGGCACGACGTACGCGCGGACGAGGTCGACGACGTAGTCGGCGACGAGGACACCGAGGGCCGAGAACGCGGGCGCGGCCTTCGGGACCAGGACCCGCTCGATCCCGAGCTCGCGGGCGACGGCCCAGGCGTGCACCGGCCCGTTCCCCCCGTAGGCGATCATCTCGAGGGTGCGCGCGTCGGCGCCGTGCGACGCCAGCAC
>DAIMHT010000139.1:1391-4818 GCA_036723155.1 Actinomycetota bacterium | reverse complement strand
CGTTTCGACGGTGACGAAGACGGCTTTCGGGCCTGGGTCTTCACCATCGCCCGCCATCGCGCCCTCGACTGGCGACGACGCGTAGCCCGGTCCCCGGCCTCGGCCGCTCCCGGTGAGCGGCTGGAACAGCGACCGGCCGACGACGACCCGGCCGCCGACGCGCTGGACCGGTTGACGACCGACGTCGCGTTGACGCTCATCGCGCAGCTGCCGGCCGACCAGGCCGAAGTCGTGATGCTGCGCGCCGTGGCGGGCCTCGACATGAGGCGCGTGGCCCGCATCGTGGGGAAACGGCCCGGCGCGGTGCGCGTCCTCGCCCACCGAGGCCTTCGTCGCCTCGCGGAGCTGCTCGCCGACGAGCCCGCCCGCGAGGGCCGGGGGGCGGAGTGGTAACGCGATGAGCGCCGACGACGGTCTTCGCGACGAGATGCGCCGCTTCTTCGCTCGCCGCCCGGATCCGCTCGCCCTCGACGAGGTCACCGCGGCCCGGGTGCTCTCGGGCCACCTCGACCCCGCCGACGCGCCGCCCGCGTTCGCCGCGGTCACCCGCGTCATCGGCGCCGCGACCGCCGCCGGAAGCCCGGACGAGCTGGCCGGCGAGGACCAGGCGGTCTCGGCCTTCCGCGCGACGCACCGCCCGGCTGAACCGCGATCGAGCCGCGCGCGCGGGGTGCGCCTCGCGACGCTGATCGCCGCCGCCCTGTTGGTCCTCGGTGGTGTAGCCGGCGCCGTGTCGACCGGCGCGCTGCCCGACGGCGCACAGTCCGTCGCCCATGACGCCCTCGGCGCGGTCGGCGTGTCGGTGCCGGCTCCCACCTCGCGGGCGACGCGACCGCCGGGTCTGCCTCGCCGATCACCGCACGCGGTCGGTCCGAACCTCCCCGCGGACCGCCCCCGGTCCCGGCCGGTGCCGACCACGACGGGACGACCGCCGGGAACCCCACCATCAACGCCGCCCCGGACGCGGCGACCCACGGACACCTTCCTGCTCTCGGCGTGTCGCGCCTACCTCGAGGGGCGCGTCTCCCCGACGGGCAGCCGCGCCGCGGCGAGCGCCTACCGGTCCCTGGTGGCCCGCGCCGGCGGCGCGGCCAACGTCGCGGCCTTTTGCCAGGGTATGGTGCGCTCCGCCGGCCCCTAGACCCCCGCGGGGCGGTCGCTGCCGGCGGCTACGACGACGGTGTCGGCGTCGAGGTGCTCGTCGTGGTCGGCGCCTTTGGTGGCTTCTTGACGTTGAGGGTCAAGTTCATGCCGGGGTGGAGGGTGCAGACGATCTTGTAGGTGCCGGCCTTGGTGAAGGTCCGGACATAGGTCCCGTCGCTCTGGTTGGGGGACGTGAACTTCTGGGGGCCCTTGACCACGGTGACGTTGTGGGTGTTCGAACCGGTCCATTGGAAGGTCACGACGGTGCCGGCAGCGACGGTCACCTTCGACGGGCTGTAGAAGTTGTCGCCCAGCTTGATGGTCTTGGTCGGAGGGGTCTGCGACGCGACGGTGGCGCCGGCGGTGCCGACGGCGACTCCCGCGAGCGTCACCGCGAGCAGGGCGGTGCCGGCGATCAGGCCGCGGAGCATGGTGGAGACCGGTTGCTGCGCCATGCGCTCACGCTACCGGCCGATCCTTACCCGCGAAGCATCAGCCTCGAGCGCGCGACCGCAGCCGACTGTCAGGCGAGCACCTCGACGGCCGCGCCGGTGCGGTCGAGGAGGTCGACGTGGTCGTTGTCCTCGGCGTAGCGCCGACCCTGCACGTTCAAGAGCCGGACCGGTTCGGGCCCGAGCGGGAACGGGCCCCAGTGCCAGGTCCCGCGGTGGAGGACGAACGTGTCGAGCGGCCGGAGACGGAACGCGACGATGGCGTCGAGGTCCCCCGGGCCCGAGAACTCGACGCCCGCGGGAGCGCAGGCGACGACCGCGTCGACATTGAGGACGAGGAGCGCCTGGGTGTGGGTGGCGTGGCGGTACAGGACGGTGCACAGCGGCGCACCACGCTCGGTGTGATCGATCTCGGCCGCAGCGTGGCTGATCACGTTGAGGTGCGGATCGGCCCACTCGAAGTGCAGGGTCTGCGTGCCGTCGTCAGGGTCGGTGTCGGCGACGGGGACCCACCCCATCGGTTCGAACGCCTCGACGGTCAGTGGCTGGGCGCGGCGGGACACGACCGTCGTCGGCATGGCCGCAGTGTAGGGGTGCGTCCCGCTCGGGCGCGCGGGGCGGCGCGGCCTCTACGCTGCGGGACATGGACGTGCGCTCTATCGAGGATGTCGAGCCGGTCGTCGAGCACAACGGGACGGTGCCCGTGTGGTGGCTCGTGAACCCGCGCGAGATGAAGGAGATCACCGACGGCGGGTACCTGGAGCTCGTGAGCGAGTTCGAGGTGGCCGGCGGAGGCGAGGTCGACCCGCACTCGCACCCGACCCACGAGTTCTATTACGTGACCGCGGGCCGCGGGATCATGACGATCTCCGACGAGGCTCACGAGATCGTGCAGGGCGATCTGGTGCACATCCCACCCAACGCGGTGCACAGCCTCCGACCGGTCAGTGACCACGCGCCCATCCATTGCTTCTGCTTCGCGGTCGGGATCAAGGACGCCGGCGAGATCGACTACACGACCCACTGAGCGTGGGCCGCGTGGTCGTCACCCGACGGCTCCCCGAGGGCGGGACCGACCCGCTCGTCACCGCCGGCCACGACGTCGTCCTCAACGAGCAGGACGTTCCCTTCACGAAACCTCAGCTGTGCGACGCCGCCCGAGACGCGGACGCGCTGCTGTGCGTCCTCACCGACCGCATCGACGACGAGGTGCTCGCCGCGGGCGGGGACCGGCTGCGGGTCGTCGCCACCGTCGCGGTCGGCTACGACAACATCGATGTCGCCGCGGCGTCGGCGCGGGGCATCGCGGTGTGCAACACGCCGGGGGTCCTCGACGAGACCACGGCGGACCTGGCGTTCCTGCTGATCCTCTCGGCGGCTCGGCTCGCCTCGGACGCCGAGCGTGACCTGCGGGCCGGGAGCTGGTCGGGTTGGGGGATCACCCAGTACCTCGGTGTCGACGCGCACGAGGCGATCCTGGGCGTCGTCGGCTTCGGGCGCATCGGGCAGGCCGTCGCCCGTCGTGGCGCCGGCTTCGGCATGGAGGTGCTGCACCACGCCCGGACACCGACCGGTGTTCCCGGCTACGTGGCGGACCTGGACCAGCTCCTCGCCCAGAGCGACATCGTGTCACTGCACGTCCCGCTGACCGACGAGACCCGCCACCTCATCGACGCGCGCCGCCTCGCGCTCATGAAGCCCACCGCGGTGCTGGTCAACACCGCTCGAGGCCCGGTCGTCGACGAGGAGGCCTTAGCCCAGGCGCTCGAGGACGGGACGATCTTCGCTGCGGGCCTCGACGTGTACGAGGCCGAGCCCACCGTCTCGCCTCG
>DAIMHT010000139.1:0-1291 GCA_036723155.1 Actinomycetota bacterium | reverse complement strand
CGGCGCTCAATCCGCAGCTGAACGCGGTGATCTTCGACCGGTCCGACCGGGCCCGGGACGAGATCGACGCCTTGGGTCCCGCCGGTCCGTTCCGCGGCGTCCCGTTCCTGATCAAGGACGCCGTCGCCCACACCGCGGGTGATCCGTACCACTGCGGGATGCGCGTCGCGAAGGACGCCGGGTGGATGGAGGTGGCCGACACGTGGCTCGTCGAGCGGTTCCGGGCCGCCGGGTTCGTCATCGTCGGGAAGACGAACACGCCGGAGCTGGCCACGATGATCACCACCGAGCCGCTCGCGTACGGACCCACCCGCAACCCGTGGGATCTCAACCGTTCCACCGGTGGGTCGAGTGGCGGCGCGGCGGCCGCGGTCGCCTCGGGGATGGTGCCCGTCGCCCACGGCAACGACATGGGCGGATCGATCCGGATGCCAGCTGCGATGTGCGGGCTCGTCGGGCTCAAGCCGAGCCGGGGCCGCACCACCCTCGGTCCGGACTTCGGCGAGTACTGGGCGATGACGACCCACGAGCACGTCCTCACCCGGTCGGTGCGCGACACCGCCGCGGTGCTCGACGCCGTCGCGGGGCCGGGCGTCGGTGACCCCTACACCGCGCCGCGCCCGGCGCGGCCGTTCCTCGCCGAGGTCGGCGCCGACCCGGGCCGGCTCCGGATCGGATTCCAGACGTCGCTCACCGGCGGGGCCGAGCCCCCCGCGGACGCCGTCGCCGGCGTCCAGCTCGCCGCGAGCACCCTCGAGACACTGGGCCACGACGTCGAGCCCGCGGTCGTCGCCGGCCTCGACGACCCCGGGTTCGGCGAAGCCATCACCGCCATGTTCCCGGTGTTCATCGCCCGGGAGCTCGACCGGTGGAGCGAGAAGCTGGGCCGGCCAGTGGCGCCCGACGAGCTGGAGCCGTGGAACGCGATGCTCGCCGAGATCGGGCGGACGACGAGCGCGGGCGCCTACGTCGCGGCGACGGAGCGGGCCCAGGCCTGGGCGCGCGGCGTCGCGGCGTGGTGGGGCGACGGCCATGACCTGCTCATCACGCCGACGGTGACCGCGCCCACCCCCGAGATCGGCTACCTCGGACCGACCGTCGACCCGGTCGAGCTCCTCGGGCGGGTGAGCGGATTCACCACGTTCTCGATGCCGTTCAACGTGACCGGCCAGCCGGGGATCTCGCTGCCGTTGCACCACGGCGGCGACGGGCTCCCCGTCGGCGTGCAGCTCGTCGCGGCATACGGTCGTGAGGACCAGCTGCTGCAGGTGGCGTCGCAGCTGGAAGCGGC
>DAIMHT010000138.1:0-4870 GCA_036723155.1 Actinomycetota bacterium | reverse complement strand
ACGTGATCGAGCGTCGCGGGGCCCGATCCAACTTCCTCGGCTACCACGGCTTCCCGGCGGTCGTCTGCACGTCCCCGAACCAGGTCATCGTCCACGGCATCCCGAGCGAAGCGGTGGTCCTGGAGGAGGGAGACATCCTCTCCATCGACTGCGGCGCCATCATCGAGGGCTGGCACGCCGACGCCGCGGTGACGGTCCCCATTGGCGAGATCGACGCCGAATCCAAGCGGCTCATCGAAGTCACCCGGTCGTCCCTCGAGGCGGCGATCGACGAGGTCGTCATCGGTCGACGGCTCGGCGACGTCGGCGCCGCGGTCGAGGCCGTCGCCGTCCAGGCCGGGTTCACCGTCGTGCGGGAGTACGTCGGCCACGGCATCGGCACCGCCATGCACGAGGAGCCCCAGATCCCCAACTACGGGCCGGCGGGTCGGGGCCTCAAACTCAAGGAGGGGCTGGTGATCGCCATCGAGCCCATGGTCAACGCCGGCGGGCCCGAGACCGAGGTCCTCGACGACGGATGGACGGTCGTCACCCGCGACGGTCGCCGGTCGGCCCACTTCGAGCACACCATCGCCGTCACCGAGCACGGCCCCGACGTCCTCACGGTCCCCTGGTGAGCCCCGCCCCGCCGGGGAGGTCCCGCCCCTGCCGCCCCGGGGACGGCGATTTCTCAGCAGCGTCGGCGATCCGGTAGCCTGGACAGGCTCCGCGCGAGTTTCCGGGTTATTCGCGCGCCCAAACTCACGCCCAGCCCGGGCAGCACGAGGTGGTGGAGGTCCTGGCCAAGCCCAAGGATGACACGATCCTGGTCGAGGGAACGGTGGTTGAACCGCTCCCGAACGCCATGTTCCGGGTCGAGATTGAGAATGGGCACAAGGTGCTCGCCCACATCTCCGGGAAGATGCGGATGCACTACATCCGCATCCTGCCGGGGGACCGAGTGCAGGTCGAACTCACCCCGTATGACCTGACCCGCGGTCGCATCACCTACCGATACAAATAGTCGAGGCGAAAATGAAGGTCCGACCTTCTGTGAAGAAGATGTGCGAAAAGTGCAAGGTGATCCGCCGACACGGAGTCGTGCGCGTCATCTGCGAGAACCCGCGCCATAAGCAACGGCAAGGCTGACGGGGACACGACGGCATGGCACGAATCGCAGGCGTTGACATCCCGCGCGAGAAGCGGCTTGAGATCTCGCTCACGTACATCTTTGGCATCGGGCGGCCCACGGCGCACCTGGTCTGCCAGCAGACCGGCCTGTCCCGTGACACCCGGGTCCGGGACCTCACGGACGACGAGGTCGCCAAGCTCCGAACGTTCATCGACGGGAACGTCAAGGTTGAAGGTGACCTGCGCCGCGAGGTCGCGGCGGACATCAAACGCAAAGTCGAGATCGGCAGCTACGCGGGGCTTCGGCACCGACGGGGCCTCCCCGTGCACGGCCAGCGGACCCGGACCAATGCCCGGACCCGTAAAGGACCCAAGAAGACCGTCGCCGGCAAGAAGAAGGCGAGGAAGTAATGGCAAAGCCGGCGGCAGGTGGCCGACGTCCGAAGCGGCGCGAACGCAAGAACGTCGCGTACGGCGTCGCCCACATCAAATCGTCGTTCAACAACACCATCATCACGATCACCGACCAGTCGGGCAACGCGATCGCGTGGGCCTCGTCGGGGAACGTCGGCTTCAAGGGATCCCGCAAGAGCACGCCGTTCGCAGCGCAGTTGGCCGCGGAGACCGTCGCCCGACGGGCGATGGAGCACGGGGTCCGGAAGGTCGACGTCCTCGTCAAGGGCCCCGGCTCCGGCCGGGAGACCGCGATTCGGACCATCCAGAACACGGGCATCGAGGTCGTCGGCATCAAGGACGTGACGCCCATCCCGCACAACGGCTGCCGGCCGCCGAAGCGTCGGAGGGTCTGACCGATGGCCCGTTACACCGAGAGCGTCTGCAAGCTGTGCCGGCGGGAGCGGATGAAGCTGTTCCTCAAGGGTGCCAAGTGCGACACCATGAAGTGCCCGGTCGAACGCAAGCCCTACCCTCCGGGGGAGCACGGTCGCGGTCGCATCCGCGAGAGCGAGTACCTGCTCCAGTTGCGCGAGAAGCAGAAAGCCCGCCGTATCTACGGCCTCCTCGAGCGTCAGTTCCGCAACCTCTACGAGCAGGCGTCGCGCGAGGCGGGAATCACCGGTGAGACGCTGCTCCGGATGCTCGAGCAACGGATCGACAACGTCGTCTTCCGCACGAACTTCGCCGCCAGCCGCAACCAGGCCCGCCAGTTCGTTCGGCACGGTCATGTGCTCGTGAACGGTAAGCGCGTCACCATCCCCTCGTACCGAGTTCGGCCCGGCGACGTGATCGCGATCGGGCCCAAGGTCAAGGACAACATCATCATCCGGCACAACCTCGACACCATCGACCGCGCCGTGCCCGCGTGGATGGACGTGAGCGCCGACCGGCTCGAAGCGACCGTTCGCGACCTACCACTCCGCGAGCAGATCGACGTGCCCGTGCGCGAGCAGCTCATCGTCGAGCTCTACTCCAAGTAAGGCAAGCCCCCCAGGGCCCGCGCCGCGGGCCTCTCCGCGTTCCGGAAGAAGACAGCACATGCTCATCATCCAACGACCCGAAGTCGAGGCCGGCGAGGCCGACGGCAACACGCAGTCGTTCATCATCGCGCCCCTCGAACCCGGGTTCGGTCACACGCTCGGCAACAGTCTCCGCCGCACCCTGCTCTCGTCCATCCCGGGGGCGGCGGTGACCCAGGTGCGGTTCGACGAGGCGCTCCACGAGTTCGACACCATCCCCGGCGTCAAAGAGGACGTCACCGACCTGATCCTCAACATCAAGGACCTGGTTCTGCGGTGCTCGAGCGCCGACCCGGTGACCCTGCGCCTCGACAAGCGCGGCCCCGGAGACGTGACGGCCGGTGACATCCAGACAACCTCCGACGTGGAGGTCCTCAACTCGGAGCTCCACATCGCGACGGTCAACGCCAAGGGCCGCCTCGCCATCGACCTCACCGTCGAGCAAGGTCGCGGGTACCTCTCGGCGGAACGCAACAAGCGGACCTCCACCATCGGCGTGATCCCAGTCGACGCGATCTTCTCCCCGGTGCGCCGAGTCGCGTTCTCGATCGAGCCGACCCGCGTCGAGCAAGCCACCAACTACGACATGCTGACCATCGAGATCGAGACCGACGGGTCGATCACGCCCCGGGAGGCGCTGGCCTCCGCGGGCGACACGCTGCGCAGCCTGGTCGGGCTCGTCGCGGACCTGTCGGACACGCCGCAAGGGCTCGAGCTCGGAGAGGTCTCGCCGGCGACGGCGGCGTCCCCCGACCTCGAGCTCCCGATCGAGGAGCTCGACCTCTCCGAACGGCCGCGCAACTGCCTGAAGCGGGCCCGGGTCGACACCATCGGCCAGCTGGCGCAGAAGACCGAGGACGACCTCCTGGCGATCACCAACTTCGGGTCGAAGTCGCTCGAGGAAGTGCTCCAGAAGCTCGACGAGCGGGGCCTCTCGCTGCGGGTGAAGGAGTAGGCGCGTGCCGACACCGACGAAGGGTCCTCGCCTCGGGCGAGATCCGGCGCACCAGCGCCTCCTGCTCGCCAACCTGGCCGCGCACCTCTTCGAAGCAGGCGCGATCGTGACGACCGAGACGAAGGCCAAGGCCCTACGGCCCTACGCCGAACGGCTGATCACGAAGGCCCGGCGTGGAACGGTGCACGACCGACGACAGGTGGTCGCGAAGCTCCACGACAAGGCCGTGGCCCACAAGCTCTTCTCCGAGATCGCTCCCCGATACGAGGAGCGGCCGGGCGGCTATCTGCGGATCCTCAAGCTCGGACCCCGTCCGGGTGACAACGCGCCGATGGCGCGCGTCGAACTGGTGTGAGCCTCTTCGACGCCGGCACGCCGGCGTCGCCGCACCGGGACACCGGGTCGCGCCTCAAACTGGTCATCGCCTACGACGGCACCGACTTTCACGGGTTCGCGTCCCAGCGCGCGGTCCGCACCGTCGAAGGGGTGCTCACCGAGGCCCTCGAGACCGTGCTGCGCCAGCCCGCCGGCGCGCTCGACCTGACCTGCGCGGGAAGGACCGACAAAGGCGTCCACGCGCGCGGCCAAGTCGTCAGCATCCAGGCGCCTCCCGGGACCGACCGCGACGAGCTGCATCACGCCGTGAACCGCATGATCGGCCCCGAGGTCGTCGTGCGCCGCGTCGAGCCCGCACCCGACGACTTCGACGCCCGTCGCTCCGCCCGCTGGCGTCGCTACCGGTACACGATCCTGAACGGCACCCAACCTGACCCCTTCCACGCTCGTTTCGCGTGGTGGGTGCCCGAGCCGCTCGACCTTCGGGTGTTGCGCCTGGCGGCGGATCCGTTCATCGGCGACCACGACTTCGCCGCGTTCTGCCGTCGAGGCCCGGAGGGCTCGACGACGCGGCGACGCGTCCTCGAAGCGCGCTGGCATCGAGGCGAGGAGGAAGCTCTCCACTTCGAGATCCGAGCCCGCGCCTTCTGTTGGCAGATGGTGCGCTCGATCGTCGGCACCCTCGTCGAGGTGGGCTCCGGGAAGCGCCGGCCCGGGGACGTGCTCGGGGTCTTGCGGTCCGGTGACCGGGCCCAGGCGGGCCAGCTCGCCCCCACGCACGGCCTGTGTCTATGGGACGTCGGCTACGACGACGGACCAGAGTCGACCCTCGACGGCGGTCACGACTCGTCGAAGTAGAGGAACCCGTAGCCCTCGTCGCGGAACCGCAACCCGGCGTCGCGCAACGTGACATCCCAGTCGCCCGTCGCGGTCGGGTCGTTCTCCTCCATGCCGTGGTCGGCGACGAGGACAAACGCGGTGTCGTCGTAGATGC
>DAIMHT010000137.1:0-4876 GCA_036723155.1 Actinomycetota bacterium | reverse complement strand
CGAAGTCCATCGCCTCGGCGTAGACGGCCTGCTCGACGCAGTCGCGCAGCACCTGCCGCTCGTGGGCCAACGACGCGTCGGCCATCTGGGCTTCGAAGATCATCGAGAACTGCACCCGGTCCCCCTCGTCTGGCCTCGCTCGGTCGTCTCGCCCGCGGGCGGCGAGCACCCCGTTCGGGGGGGCACCCGTTGCGGTGTCTGCCCAGTAGATATGACTAATCGTCATATGTCAAGGTCGCGGGCGGTAGGCTCGGTCGCCGTGGAGCCTCTCCCACCCACGGCGTGGGCCGTGCTCGGCCTGCTGTCGTTCGGTCGGGAGCTGTCGGGCTACGACCTGCGCAAGTGGGCGAACGCCTCGCTGCGGTTCTTCTACGGCAGCCCGGCCATGAGCCAGATCTACCGGGAGCTTCGCCGCCTCGAGGCCTGCGGGTACGTCGCGTCGAGCGCGACACCGCCGGACGAGCCCCGCCGCAAGCGCCTGTATCGGATCCTCCCTGCGGGACGGGAGGCGCTCACGGCGTGGCTCCACGACGCGCCGGTCGAGGCGCCGGTGTTGAAGCACAGCGTGGCGTTGCGGGTCTGGCTCGGGCATCTCAGCGACCCCGCGACGCTCCGCCACACCGTCGAGGAGCATCGGGCGTTCGCGTCCCGCATGGCCGACGACGTGGCGACGGCGCGGGCCGCCGCGGAGGACGAGCCGGCGTGGACGTACCCGGCGCTGGTCGAACGGTGGGGCGAGCGGTACTGGGCCGGGGAGCGCGACGCGGCCGACGCGTTGCTGGCGGACCTGGACCGGCTCGCGGCCGACTCCCCTACTGGCCGCCGCAGGCGGTGACGCCCCCGTCGACGACGACCGCGGCGCCGTTGACGTAGGTGCTCTCGTTCGAGAGCAGGAAGCGGACGACACGAGCGATCTCCGCGGCTTCGCCGAGTCGCCCGAGTGGCACGCGGGTCTCGAACCCGGCTCGGGCCTCCGCCGTCTCGATGGTGGGCGCGAGCATCGGCGTGTCGATGTACCCGGGACACACGGCGTTGACCCGCACGCCCTCGGGTCCGAGCCGATGCGAGAGCGACCGGGTCAGGCCGATCATCCCGTGCTTCGCCGCGGTGTACGACGGGATGAAGCCGTGACCGATCAGGCCCTCGATCGAGGAGATGCCGACGATCGCCGATCCGGGACCGGCCCGTCGCAGCTCGGGGAGCACGGCCTGGGTCACGAAGGCGTACGCGCGCAGGTGGGTGGCCAGGACCGCGTCCCAGGTCTCGGCGTCGATGACGTCATCGAGTGCCCCGTGCACGATGCCGGCGGCGTGGACGAGCCCACCGATGCCGCCGAGCGCCGCGACCGTCGACACGGCACCGCCGGCGACCGCGGCGTCGTCGACGACGTCGATGCCGGCTGCGTACGCCGCGACCCCGTGGTCGTCGCGGCAGCGGCTGGCGACCAGCTCGGCCCGCTCGACGTTGAGATCCCAGACCGCGACCGGGCGACCGACGGCCGCCAACGCGGTGCAGCACGCGGCTCCGATGCCCGACGCGCCCCCGGTGACGACGACCGCCGTGGAGGGATCGCCGAGCGGGTTCGTCACGCCGCGCCGAGCAGCAACGCGCTGGTGGGCACCATGGTCCCGGCGGTGACGAGCACGTGCTCGACACCGGCGGGCTGGTTGGCCGACGTGCCCCGGATGAGCCGCACACCTTCCGCGATGCCGTTCATCCCGTGGATGTACGCCTCGCCGAGCTGCCCGCCGTTGGTGTTGATAGGCAGCCGGCCCCCGAGCTCGATGTTCCCGTCCCGGATGAAGTCCTTGGCCTCCCCGCGACCACAGAACCCGAACTCCTCGAACT
Source organism: Actinomycetota bacterium (assembly GCA_036723155.1). Classification (GTDB taxonomy): domain Bacteria; phylum Actinomycetota; class Acidimicrobiia; order IMCC26256; family PALSA-555; genus PALSA-555. The sequence continues at coordinate 3,028 of DAIMHT010000137.1, read as the reverse complement.
GCGGCAGCGCCAGGGGCGTGAAGTGGTCGTAGATGATCGCGGCTTGGATGTCGTCGGGACCGAGGCCGCTGGTGTTCCAGAGCTGGCGGGCCACGAGGCCCATCTCGGGCAGCCCGGTGATGGAGTCCCGGTAGTAGCTGGTCATCATGTCCTGGTTCTCGCCCGCGCCTTGCGCCGCGGCGTGGACGACCACCGGCGGTTGGGCCAGGTCGCGGGCCCGCTCGGGTGTGGTCACGACGAGGGCTTGGCCACCGTCGCTCTCCTGGCAGCAGTCGAGGAGATGGAGCGGCTCGACGATCCAGCGGGACGCCTGGTGGTCCTCGAGGGTGATGGGCTGGCCGTAGAACCAGGCCGCGGGGTTCGCCGCCGCGTGCTTGCGGTCGGCGACCGCGATCCGGCCGAAGTCCTCGCTGGTGGCGCCGAACTCGTGGAGGTACCGCTGCGCGAACATCGCCACCCACTGGGCGGGGGTGAGGAGCCCGAACGGCGCGTACCAGGAGAAGTGAGCGGATTCGGCGGACGCGATCGGTGGCCGGTCCTGCACGCCGGATCCGAAGCGGCGCCCGGACCGCTCGTTGAAGGCGCGGTAGCACACGACGTAGTCCGCGACGCCGGCGTTCACCGCGAGGACGGCCTGTTGGATCGTGCCGCACGCGGCGCCGCCGCCGTGGTGGATGCGGGAGAAGAAGGAGAGCTCGCCGATGCCGAGGTTGCGGGCGATCTCGATCTCGGGGTTGGTGTCGGCGGTGAAGGTCACCATCCCGTCCACCTGGGCCGGCTCGAGGCCGGCGTCGGCGAGGGCCGCCTCGCACGCCTCGACCGCGAGGCGCATCTCGGAACGCCCGGAGTCCTTCGAGAACTCGGTGGCGCCGATCCCGACGATCGCGGCGGCGTCCCGGAGCTGGTTCGATTCGCTCACGGGCGCAGCTCCAGCGTGACCGTGCCGGTGACGTGGTCGCCGAGGCTGTTCGCGCCTCGCAGCGACACTTCCACGACCGGGCCGTCCTTCTTCGTGACGGCCCCGGTCATGACCATGGTGTCGCCGGGGTAGTTCGGGGCGCCGAGTCGGATCTTCACCGATTTGAGGACCGCGTCGGGGCCGGCCCAGTCGGTGATGAAACGCCCGACGAAGCCGTTGGTGGTGAGGATGTTCATGAAGATGTCCTTCGACCCGCGCTCTTGCGCCAGGCCGGGATCGTGGTGGACGTCCTGGTAGTCGCGTGAGGCGATCGCGGTGGACACGATCAGCGTCCGGGTCAGCGGGATGTCGAGCGTCGGGAGCTCGTCACCGACCGTGACGTCCGCGGCTCGGAGTGAGGTGGTGGTCGTCATGGTGTCGCTCCTGCCAGTGCTGCGCCGAGACGGGCGAGCTGGGCGCTCGAACCGCCGAGCGTGTCTTCGATCTGCTTGCCCCAGAGGAAGTAGCGGTGGACGGGGTAGTCGACGTCGGCGCCCATCCCGCCGTGGAGGTGCTGGGCGATGTGCACGACCCGTTGGCCGCCTTCTGATGCCCACCACTTGGCGACCAGGACGTCGCTCGACGCCTCGCGGCCGGCGTCGAGTCGCCACGCGGCTTGGAGCGTCGTCACCCGGATGGCTTCGGTCTGGATGTAGCCGTCGGCCGCTTTGAGCGCCACGCCCTGGAAGGTGGAGAGGGGCTTGCCGAACTGGATCCGGTTCGAGCTGTAGCCCGCGGCGAGCTGCAGCGCGGCCTCACAGACCCCGATCTGGAGGCCGCAGAGCCCGATTAGGGCCCGGTCGAGCATCCAGGACAGGATCGCGGCGCCGTCTTCGGGTGCGCCCAGCGGTTCGGCCGCGGCGCCGTCGAGGTGGAGGTGCGGGTGGATCTCCCGGTTCGTGGTCGCCGCCCGCTCGGTGGTGACCCCGGCCGCGTGCGGGTCGAGGAGGAACACCGCGACGCCGTCGTCGGTCTGCGCCGGCACCAACACCCGCTGGGCGACGTGCGCGGCGGGTACGGACACCTTGAGACCGTCGAGTCGCCACGCGGCACCGTCGCGGGTGGCGCGGGTCTGGGGGTGGCGGGCATCGTTGACGCCGGTCTCGGCGAGCGCCGCGGTGAGCTTGACGTCGCCCGCCACGACGCCGGGCAGCCACGCGTTCTGTTGCTCGGCACTCCCCCACGCCGCGATCGGGAGCGCGCCGAGCGCCAGCGTCGCCCAGAGCGGCACCGGGGCGACGGTGCGCCCCTGCTGCTCGAGGAGCAGGCAGAGCTCGAGGATTCCGAGGCCGCTGCCGCCACGGTCCTCGGGCAGGGTGAGGCCGAGGAGGTTGGCGTCGGCGAGGGCCCGCCACAGAGTCTCGTCGACGCGGTCCTCGCTGGCCTCCACCGCCTTGACCCGCTCCACCGTGCTCGACCCTTGGAAGATCTGCGCCGCGAGGTCGCTGACCGCGATCTGCTCCTCGTTGAGGTTGAAGTCCATGTCGCGGTCCTACGACGCCGGCTTGAAGGCGGGCAGGGTCAGGTCGGGGTCGAGATCCAGCCACTCCACGTCGACCGGCATGCCGACCGTGACGTCGGACGGGTCGCATCCCACGATGTTGGCGACGAGGCGGGTTCCCTCCTCGAGCTCGATGAGGGCAACCGCGAGCGGGTAGTCGAACGCCGGCACCTGCGGGTAGTGGTTGACGACGAAGCTGTACACGCGGCCGCGACCGGTCGCCTCTTGGGTGTCCCAGTCGTAGGAGCCGCACTCGGGGCAGCGGGGCCCGGGCGGGTGGCGCAGCCTCCCGCAGCTGCACCGCTGGATGAGGAGCCGGTGCTCTTTGGCGCCTTCGAAAAAGAAGGCGTTGTCGGCCGTGAGCGCCGGTCGAGGCCGGAGCGGGCGCGGCGGCGCCTCGGAGTCAGGTTTGGCGGCGGCGCCCCGGCCGGTGCCGGGACGGAACTTCAGGATCCGAAACAGCATCCGTGCGACCGACTCGCCCTCGACGGTCTCGTACTCCACGCGGGTGGTGACGAAGTGGCCGATCCCGAGCCCGGTCTGCTTCTCCTCCGAGACCGAGTCGATGA
>DAIMHT010000136.1:0-4898 GCA_036723155.1 Actinomycetota bacterium | reverse complement strand
GGCGCCGAAGCCGGGATCGTCGTCAACAACAACGCGGCCGCGGTGTTGCTCGCGCTCGGCGCGGTGGCGAGAGGCCACGAGGTGATCGTGTCTCGCGGGGAGCTGGTCGAGATCGGCGGCGGCTTCCGGGTACCCGAGATCATGGCCGAATCGGGGTGCCGGCTGGTCGAAGTCGGCACGACCAACCGCACCCGGGCGCAGGACTACGCGGCCCAGCTGCGTCCCGAGACCGCGTTGCTCCTGAAGGTGCACGCCTCGAACTACCGGATGATCGGCTTCACCGAGTCGGCGTCCGTCGCCGCGCTCGCCGCGCTCGGTCCCCCGGTCATGGTCGACGCCGGATCGGGACTGCTCGACGAGACGACGCCGTGGCTCCCCCATCGACCGGCGTGGCTCCACGACGAGCCCGGGGTGCGCCAGGCGCTCGAAGCCGGCGCGGGCATCGTCACGTTCTCGGGCGACAAGCTGCTCGGCGGTCCGCAAGCGGGCGTCATCCTGGGACAAGCCGACCTCGTGGCGACCATCGCGCGCCATCCGCTGGCGCGCGCGGTGCGGGCCGACAAGCTGACGTTGGCGGCGCTGCAGCAGGTCGCGCTCGCGTACCTCGACGGCGATGCGACCATGATCCCGTTGTGGCGGATGGCCACGATTCCACTGGACGAGCTCGCGGTCCGGGCCGAGCGCCTCGCGGGCGCGATCACCGGAGCCAAGGTCACCGACACCGAGGCCGTGGCCGGCGGCGGGTCCCTTCCCGGTCTCACGATCCCGTCGGTCGGCGTCGCCGTCGAGGTCACCGCCCCCGAGGCGGTGCTCGCCGCCCTCCGGGCCGCCGGTGTCGTCGCCCGGGTCGAGCGCGGCGCCGTCGTCTGTGATCTGCGCACCGTCGACGCCGGCGATGACGAACGGCTCGGCGCCGCCCTCGCCGCCGCCCGCGACGCGCGGTGAGGACGGTCGCGACCGCGGGTCACGTCGACCACGGGAAGTCCTCCCTCGTCCGTGCGCTGACCGGGACCGACCCCGACCGGTTCACGGAAGAGAAGGAGCGGGGCCTCACCATCGACCTCGGTTTCGCGTTCATGACGCTGCCGTCGGGCGTCGAGATCGGGTTCGTCGACGTTCCCGGCCACGTTCGCTTCATCAAGAACATGCTCGCCGGCGTCGGCGCGGTCGAGGTGGCCCTCTTCGTCGTCGCCGCGACCGAAGGCTGGATGCCGCAGAGCGAAGAGCACCTCCGAATCCTGGAGCTACTCGGCGTCCGTCACGGGATGGTGGCGCTCACCAAGTCGGATCTCGTCGACGCCGAGATGCTCGAGCTGGCGCAGCTCGAGGTGGAGGAGCGCCTGGCCCGGTCACCGCTGGCCGCCGCGCCGGTGGTGGTCTGCGACTCGGTCTCGGGCCGGGGACTCGACGAGGTCCGCTCGGTGCTCGACACCGTGCTCGCGGCCGCGCCTGCGCCGCGCGACGTCGGGCGGCCCCGGCTCTGGGTCGACCGGGTCTTCGCCGTGAAAGGGGCCGGCACCGTCGTGACCGGGACCCTGACGGGCGGGCCGTTGGCGTTGGACGACGAGCTGCGCGCGGGCTCCCACCCGGTCCGGGTGCGCGGCATCGAGACCGCCGGGCAGCGGGTGGAGACGGTCGAGCCGGGCGCGCGTGTCGCATTGAACCTCGCCGGGGTCGACCACGGGTCCTTGCGCCGAGGTGACGCCGTCGTGCGGCCCGACCAGTGGCGGACCCCGACCGTGGTGGACGTCGCGGTCCTGCCCCTTCCCGAGGAGGACGTCAAGCGACGGGGCCGCCTCCACGCCGCGGTCGGCTCGGGGGAGCACCGGGTGTGGTTCCGCGCCCTCGGCGATGACGGCCGGTACGCCCGACTCCGTTTCGATCACGGCCTGCCCCTGGCGCCCGGCGACCGACTGGTGCTCCGCGACGCCGGCCGACGGCGGACCCTCGCCGGCGCCGAGGTGCTCGACGTCACCCCGGTCCGGCGGAGCGGCGACGCTGACGCCCGGTTGGGCCGTCCCGTCGGCGAGCGGCTCCTCACCGGGAGGGTGTGGCTCGACGACGAGACCCTCGGACGCGACGGCGGCCTGTCGGCCGACGACGCCCGAGCCGTCGCCGACGAGCTGGTGGACCGGGGCGTCGCGACGCGGGTGGGCCGATGGGTCGTGGACGCCGCGACCCTGACCGCGCTGCGGACCGAAGCCGTCGCGCGCGTGCTCGACCATCACCACCGCCACCCGCGCGACCTCGGACTCGAGCTCACGGCCCTCGCGGACGTGGTCCACGTGCCGGCCCCGCAGCTGCGGGCCGCGCTCGCGGATGCGCCGACGCTCGTGGTGGAGCGCGGGGTGGTCCGCGACCGGGGTCACGGCGAGGTCGCCGAGTCGGCCGAGGCCCGGCAGCTCCTGGCGGCGTTCGACGCCGCGCCGTTCGCGCCGCCCGACGTGTCGGATCTGCCGGATGACCGGGAGCTGGTGCGCGCGCTGGTCCGTGCGGGCGTGCTCGTCGACGTCGACGGCGTCGTGTTCAGCGCCGGTGCGCTCGACCAGGCGCGCCAGGCCGTCGTCGAGGCGCTCCGCGAGCGCCCTCGCCTGACCGTGGCGGACATCCGCGACCTGCTCGGTTCGACCCGCAAGTACGTCGTCCCGATCTGCGGTTGGCTCGACCGCAACGGCGTGACCCGCCGCCGCGGCGACGAGCGGATCGCCGGCCCGGCCAGCCGCGTCGGCCCCTGACCGGCAGTCCCGGTGTCGCGAGGCGCTACCCAGCGCGTTCGAGCAGGGCGCGGCGTTCGGACTCGTTGAGGCCGCCCCAGATGCCGTGCGGCTCGCGGATCTCCAACGCGAAGTCGAGGCACGGGGTCCGCACGGGGCAGGTGGCGCAGATCGACTTGGCGCGCCGCTCCCGGCTGTCGCGCTCGGGCCGAGGCTCAGGCGTGGCAGGCGGGTAGAAGAGCGCCGATTCTGGTCCCCGGCAGGCGGCCTGGCGCTGCCAAGCCTCGGCGACGCGGTCAAGCGTCACGATTCCCCCTCTCGTCGCCCGCAACGCTCCGGGCGACGCGCGGGACGTTAGCCCCAGCCCGGCCGTCAAGAAAAGGAGGTGTCGCCGCCCGGGGCTGGTTCGTCGCCCTGACCGGGGTTCCCGGCCCCCCGCCGGGAGCGGGCCCGGTCGCGGTAGTCCTTCGCGCCGCCCTCCTCGGGCTCGACCTCCAACACCAGGCCCTCGACGGCCACCACTCGCACGGACGCGCCGGCCCCGATCGGCGTCGCCCGGTTGGTGCGGGCCCGCCACCGGCTGCCCCGGATCATCACGACGCCGTCGGGGTCCACCGCGACCTCGGCCTCGCCGAGCTCCCCGACCAGAGCCTCCCGGCCGATGGTGGGCGTCGAGAACCGGGACCGCACGAAGGCTGGGAGCCCCCCGACGAAGAACAAGAGGGTGGCGGCGACCACGAGGACGAGCTCCCACCAGGGCACCCGAAGGGGGCTCGAGCCGCCGTAGAGCGTGAACGTCCCGGCGATCAGCGCCGCGGTGCCGATGACCGTCCATGCGCCGACGCCGCCGGCCTGCACGTCGATCGCGAAGCCCGCCACCGCCCCCGCGACCAGGACCGCGGCCCACCACACGACCGGGAGGTGCGAGAAGCCGTACGCGGCGCTGAGGACGGCGAGCGCCCCGACGGCCGCGGCGAACCCCACGCTGGCGGCGAAGAACTCGAACACGATCAACGACAGCCCGACGACCAGCAGCACGTAGGCGATACGGGGACTGATGAGGCTGTGCTGGAGCCGGGCGCCGAGCCCGAGGCTGTCGAACACCACCTGCTGGTTGGGTTGACGCCGCCGGCCCCGGCCGGTCCCGATGACCCGGGCAGTCGACATCCGGACCGGGCCGGCCGCGGTCTGCACGGTGCGGCCGTCGAGGGTGACGATCACCTCACCGATCGTGGGTCGGACGCCGTTGGTGACCGCGAGCCGCCCGGCGTCGGTCGCCCCAAGACTCCGGGTGGCGAGCGTGCGCGTCGCGGCCTCGGCCCGACCGTTCGCCGTCGCTAAGGCCCCGAGCTGGGCTCGGACCGTCTCGATCGTGCCGGACGCGTGGTCGAGACGGGCCGGGACGCCCGGACCGAGGTCGGAGCCGGGCGCGACGAACAGGATCGGGGCCGCTTCGGCGAGCAGCGCGGCACCGCCCCTGGCGTGCGCGCCGGACGGTCCGACCCAGACCGCGATCGGCACCCGTGAATCACGCACGAGCCGCACGAGCGAGGCGACGTCGACATCGAGGGCCCCGCTCGAGTCGAGCTGCATCAACAGCAGCGTCGAGCGGGAACGGTTCGCGGTCGTGATCGCGTCTCGGATGAGCGACGCGACGGGCGGGTCGAGGAAGCCCTGGACCTGCACCACGGTGATGCCACGCCGGCCACTCGGTTGTGGCACCGCCGCCGAGGTCCGGCCGGCGGGAGGCGGCGACGATGTCCCCCACGCCGCACCGGCGACGCTGGCGAGCGCCACCACCACAAAGAGCGAGCCGACCACGGCGCGCCGGAACCGGATCGCCGGTGCTCCGCTCGTAGCATGCGAACGAACCAGCAGCATCGAGCGCGGTCTTGCGGAGTCAACCATGAACGTGGAGCAGTTCTGCTCCGCCTCTCGCATCGTCGTCCTGGCGGGCAAAGGAGGCGTCGGCAAGACGACCGTCACCGCCGCGCTCGCGACGGCCGCCGCCCGCGCCGGGGCCAGCGTGCTGATCGTCGAGGTCGAAGGCAAATCGGGCCTCGCCACCGCCCTCGGCTGCCCTCCGCTCACCTACGAGGAGCAACCGGTCCGCGAGCGACTACGGGTCCGGACGCTCACACCCGACGAGGCGCTGCGCGAGTACCTCGAGGACCGGGGCCTGCA
>DAIMHT010000135.1:0-4940 GCA_036723155.1 Actinomycetota bacterium | reverse complement strand
CGCTTGAGCGGCAGCTTGGCGTACTCGTCGCGCATCTTCTTGGAGACCTTGTGCCGCCCGACTTTGGCCATGTCGTAGCGCTTCGGGTTGAAGAAGAGGTTCTCGAGGAGCTGGCGGGCGGAGTCCGGCGTCGGCGGCTCACCGGGACGCAGCTTGCGGTAGATGTCGATGAACGCGGCCTCGGCGTCTTCGGTGTTGTCCTTCTCGAGGGTGTTGAGCATCGACTGGTACGGCTGACCGTTCTGGTCGAGGACCAGGCTGGCGAGCTCCTCGGGGGACTCCCCGAAGCCGAGGGCCTTGAGCAGGATCGTGACCGGCTGCTTGCGCTTCCGGTCGATCCGGACGTAGGCGATGTCCTTCTTGTCGACCTCGAACTCGAGCCAGGCGCCGCGCCCGGGGATCATCTTGGCGTCGACGACGTCCTTTTCGGGCTGGGTCTTGTCGGGGTTGATCCCGAAGTAGACGCCCGGGGACCGGACGAGCTGGGAGACCACGATCCGCTCGGTGCCGTTGATGATGAAGGTGCCCCGGTCGGTCATCATCGGGAAGTCGCCCAGGAAGACGGTCTGCTCCTTGATCTCCCCGGTGGTGGAGTTCATGAACCGGGCCGTGACGAACAGGGGCCGGGCGTAGGTCATGTCCTTGTCGCGGCACTCCTCTTCGGAGTGCTTGGGCGGGTCAAAGACGTGGTCGGCGAGCTCGAGCTTCAGGGTCCCGGTGAAGTCCTCGATGGGGGAGATGTCGGCGAGGACCTCGGCGATCCCCTCTTCGATGAACCACTGGAACGATTGGCGCTGCACGGCGATGAGGTCGGGCAGCTCCAGCACCTGGGGCAGACGTGAGAACGACAGACGGTCGCGGGACGCGAGGCGAGGCAATACCACTCCTTAGAGAGCGAGGCGCGCGCGGGCAGCGGTCAGGGAGAACAGCAGTAGCTCGAGCGGGCAGACACGGCTAGCCGGATCCTACTCGCCTCCGGATCCGGCTGCAAACAAACGCCAGCGACCAGACCCCGGAGGGGCCTGACTGATGTCGGCCGCGACCCTAGAACGGCCCCCCAGCCGGGTCAAGGGTTGTCGCGCGGCCCCAACGGGGCGTTATTTGAGCTCGACGCTGGCGCCGGCTGCTTCGAGCTGGGCTTTGGCCTTCTCGGCGTCCTCTTTGGTGGCCTTCTCGAGGACGGGCTTGGGGGCGTTGTCGACCAGGTCTTTGGCTTCTTTGAGGCCCAGGGTGGTGAGCGCCCGGACTTCCTTGATGACCTGGATCTTCTTGTCGCCGGCGGCGGTGAGGACCACGTCGAACTCGTCCTGCTCCTCGGCGGCCGCGGGCGCTTCGCCGCCGGCGACGGGGCCTGCGGCGACCGCGACGGGAGCCGCGGCGGTCACCCCGAACTCGTCCTCGAAGGCCTTCAGGAACTCGTTGAGCTCGAGGACGGTCATGTTCTTGAACACGTCCAGAAGCTCGTCTTTGGTCAGGGTGGCCATGTCAGCTCTCCTCTGTGTCGGCGTCGGCTGCCGGCGCCGGTTCTTGGGGGTCGGATTCGTCGTGGTCGTCGCCGCTCGCGGCCTCGGCACCGGCTGCGGCGCTGGCCGCCTCGGGCTCGTCGGCTGCCGGCGGTGGCGTGGGATCGGTGGTGGTCTCGGCAACGGTGGTCTCGGGGGCAGCTGCGGGAGCGGCGGGCTCGCCGGCTTCGACGCGCTGGTCGATGTAGGCCTGTAGGCCGTAGGCGAGGTTGCGGGTGAACGCCTGGAACAGGCCCGCGGCTTTCGTGAGGGGGGCTTGGAAGCCGCCGGCGAGCCGGGCGAGGAGGACGTCGCGGGGTTGGATCTCGGCGAGGCTCTCGACCTCGGCGCCGCTGAGGACCCGGGGGCCGAGCAGGCCGCCTTTGATGACGAGGGCCGGGTTGGTGCGCCCGAAGTCCCGGAGGGCCTTGGCCGCGATGACCGCGTCGCCGTGGACGAACGCGATCGCGACCGGCCCCTCGAGGAGGGGGAGCAGCTCGGCGAGGCCGGCGGCCTCGGCCGCCCGGCGGGCCAGGCTGTTCTTGAAGACCTTGTACTCGGTGCTGGTGGGGCGCAGCGTCCCGCGCAGCTGGGCCAGCTCGGAGACGGTGAGGCCCCGGTACTCGGTGAGGACGGCGGCGTCGGCGTCGCGCAGCTTGTCGCGCACCTCGTCGACGACCGCCACCTTGTCCGGCCTTGCCATCACTGCTCCCTAGACGACGAAACGGGGTGCCGCGGATGCTCCCGGAGAGGAGCACGAGACACCCCGTGCGAACCAGGGTCACCTCGTTCGGCGGGCGGGCCCATTACCTCTTCGCCGAGGCGAAGAGACCGAAGGTCTGCGGCAACAAACTGCTGTTGGTGCGACAGGTTACCCGGACGCGCTGCCTTTGGGCGAGTCGTCTTCTCGGGCGATGGCCGGGTCGATCTTGACGCCGGGACCCATGGTCGACGCGGCCGACGCGGCCTTGATGTAGCGGCCCTTCGCCGCGGCGGGCTTGGCCCGCATGAGCTCGTCGAAGACCGCCTGGTAGTTGTCGAGCAGCGCGTCGGTGTCGAAGCTGACCTTGCCGATGGGGACGTGGACGTTGCCGTTCCGGTCGGTCCGGTACTCGACCTTGCCCGCTTTGAACTCCTGGACGGCCTTGCCGACATCGGTGGTGACCGTCCCGGTCTTCGGGTTCGGCATGAGTCCGCGGGGTCCGAGGGTCCGGCCGAGCTTGCCGACCTTGCCCATCAGGTCCGGGGTGGCGATGGCCACGTCGAAGTCGAGGTCGCCGCCTTCGACGCGGGCGACGAGGTCGTCGGCCCCGACGATGTCCGCACCGGCGGCTTCGGCTTGTCGGGCGGCGTCGCCGGTCGCGAAGACGGCGACCTTGACGGCCTTGCCGGTGCCGTTCGGGAGCGACACGGTGCCTCGCACCATCTGGTCGGCTTTTCGGGGGTCGACGCCGAGACGGAACGCGGCTTCGACGGTCTCGTCGAACTTCGCGGGGGCGAGCGATCGGACCCGCTCGAGGGCGTCACGGGCGGCGACCGGCTGGTCGCGGTCGTATTTCTGGGTGGCGTCGGCGTAGGCCTTGCCGTGCTTCGTCATGTCGTCCTCCTCGGACTCCCTCGGGTGGGGGCTGGTTCGGCGGCGAGGTCCTCCGCCGAGCCCGACGATCGGTCGAGGCCTAGTCGACGACCTCGATGCCCATGGAGCGGGCGGTGCCCGCCACTTGGGCGACGGCACCGTCGAGGTCGACGGCGTTGAGGTCCGGCATCTTGGTTTGCGCGATCTGGCGCACCTGGTTCGTGGTGACCTGGCCGACCTTCTCGAGACGGGGGTTCTGGGCTCCCTTTTCGATCCCGGCCGCCTGTCGCAGCAGGAACGGGGTGGGTGGCGTCTTGGTGACGAAGGTGAAGGAGCGGTCCTCGAAGATGGAGATCTCGGCCGGGATCACCTGTCCCCGCTGGGACTCGGTGGCGGCGTTGTACGCCTTGCAGAAGTCCATGATGTTGATGCCGTGCGGACCGAGCGCGGTGCCGACGGGGGGTGCTGGGGTTGCCTGGCCCGCCTGGATCTGGATCTTGACGACGGCCGCCAGCCGCTTCTTTGCCATCTGGTGCTCCTGGTGTGGTGGTGGACGGCCGGGTCAGAGCTTGGCGACTTGGCCGAACTCGAGCTCGACCGGCGTCTCACGTCCGAAGATGTTGACGAGGACCTTGAGCTTGGAGCGGTCGACGTCGATCTCGGAGATGGCCCCGTTGAAGTCGGCGAAGGGCCCGGTGGTGACCCGAACCTGCTCGCCTTCCTCGAATTCGACCCGGGGCCGGACCTTCTTCTCGGCCGCAGGGCTGTCGGGTTTGGCGACGCCGAGGATGTCCTCGACCTCTTTGCGGGACAGGGCGGTCGGCTTCTCGCCGCGACCGCTGGGTCCGACGAACCCGGTGACGTTGGGGGTGTCCCGCACGACTCGCCACGACCCGTCGTTCATGAGCATCCGGACGAGGACGTAGCCGGGGAAGACCTTCTTGGGGACGACGCGGCGTTGGCCGCCTTTGAACTCGATGACGTCTTCCATCGGGATGATGACCTCGAAGATCTGGTCCTCGGCGTGCTGGGACCGGATGCGCTGCTCGAGGTTCTGCTTCACCTTGTTCTCGTAGCCGGCGTAGGTGTGCACGACGAACCAGGCGCCGGGCCGGTCGTAGGGGCTCGGAGGTAACGGCTCGGTCTCGCCCGGGGCGTCCTCGCCGACGACGTCGACGAGCTCGGCGGAGGGGTCGAGGCCGACCGTCGCCGGTTCGGCGTCGACGTGAGCTTCGGCGGGTGCGACCGGTTCGGCGTCGACGTGAGCTTCGGCGGGTGCGACCGGTTCGGCGGGGGCGACCGGTTCGGTGTCGACGTGGGCTTCGGCGGGGGCGACCGGTTCGGCGGTCTCGCCCGGGTCGGGCTGTTCCGCGGGCGCGACGGGCTCGTCGGCGGGGAGGACGTGCGCGGCGCCACTCGAGGTGGCTTCGGTGTCGAATTCGAGCGCCATGATCAGCCGAACAGGAAGAGCACGAACTTGGAGGACACGTAGTCGTAGCCGAAGATGAGCGCGGCCATGAACACGACGCAGATCAGCACGATGATCGAGGAGTTGATGACCTCTTGCCGGCTGGGCCAGGCGACCTTGCGGAGCTCGGAGCGGGCTTCGCTGAGGTATTGGCGGGGTCCGACCCGCTGCTTGGGGGCGCCGACTTGAGGGGTTTGGGCCCGTTGGCGGCGTTCCTCGGGTGCGCGGGGACGGTCGGCGCCTTGTTTCTGCATTAGGCGCTTGGTTTGTCGGTTCACGCGGTTCGCCTCAGTCGTGCGTGGGGGTGCGGCGAGCAGGGCAGGAGGGACTCGAACCCCCAACCGCCGGTTTTGGAGACCGGTGCTCTGCCAGTTGAGCTACTGCCCTCCGGCGT
>DAIMHT010000134.1:0-4966 GCA_036723155.1 Actinomycetota bacterium | reverse complement strand
TCCCATCCATGGGGCTGTTCGTCCCGTACCTCCCGGAGCTCGACGCGGAGGCGTCAGCCGCGGCGTGCCGGGCGTACAACAACTGGATCGCCGACTACTGCTCGACAAACCCTCGCCGCCTCGCCGCGGTCGGCGTCGTCCCGCAACGCTGGCCCGCCCGGGCCGCCGACGAGGTCGCGCACGCAGCCGAGCTCGGTCTGGTCGGGGTGCTGGTCCGACCGAACCATGTCGGCGACGCGTACCTCGACGACGCCGCGTACGACGGGTTCTACGCCGAGCTCGAACGTCACGGGCTCATGCTCGGCGTGCACGAGGCGCTCGGGGTGCGGGCCCCCACGATCGGGCGGGACCGCTTCGACGGGTTCGCGGCCCGTCACGCCTGCTCGCACCCGCTCGAGCAGATGACCGCGGCGGCGGCGATCCTCCTCGGTGGTGTCTGCGAGCGTCACCCGAAGCTGCGCGTCGCGTTCCTCGAGTCGGGGACCGGCTGGCTCCCGTACTGGCTCGCCCGGCTCGACGATCATCACCATTGGCTGCGCGACACGGAGTGCGCCGACCTGGCGCTGCGGCCGAGCGAGTACTTCGCGCGGCAGTGCGTCATCTCGTCGGACCCCGAGGACACGCTCGCCTCGTTCACGATCGACCAGGTCGGCGCCGATCACGTGATGTGGGCCAGCGACTTCCCGCATCCTGACGCCGAGTTCCCGGGCGCGCTCGACGAGTTCCTCGAACACCTCGGCGACGCCGACCCGGGCGGGACCCTCGGTCAGGTCCTGTGGGACACGCCCGCGGCGTTCTACCGGCTCGCGTCGCGGTTCGCCGCTTCGTGACCGGCGCCACATCGGCGCCCCGAGGAGTAGCGGCCGCCCGAAGTTGGTACACACAACGGTGTGTAGTGGGTCAGTTTCGACTCTGCGCAGCGTCAAGCTGCAGGGCCCTACCGGCCCGAAGAATATTGACTGCAGCGTTAGTGTCCGCGTGAGCGAGATGACCGCACGCCCGGCACTCGAACACCGCGCCGCGCCGGTTCCCAGCCGACACGTGGCCGCAGTCAGCGCACGCTCGGCTGGTGTTGCGGGGATCCACCGCGATGACGGTCCTACCGGCGCTCTCAGCCTTATAGGCAATCATCGCGAGGAGTTGTCCCCACCCGGCGTCATGGATACAACGATTCTGGCGAGTTTTGGCCGTGGCGCCGTTTGGCTCGTGGCCCCCGGCGCCATCAGGTTTGGGTTTGGGTCGGCGGACCAGGTTCGCCACGGCCAGCCGCTCGTGCACGATCACGTCATGGTCATTCACGAGCCGCCGGGACAGTTGATGGAGGGTGTCGGTTCGACGGTTGCGTATTTGGCGGTGCACGGCGGCGACTCGTTCCACCGCCCGATGACGATGCTGCGAGCCTCGTTGTTTGGTGGTCAGGTTCTGTTGGGCTCGAGCGAGCCTCTTGGCTGCTCTTTGGGCGTGGCGGTCATTGATGATCAGGGCCCCGTCGCTGGTCGCCACCAACACGTTCACGCCCAGGTCGATCCCGACTTGGCGGCCCGTCGGGGGCAGACGTTCCGCAGGGACGCCGACGCAACGGATGGTGAGCCACCAGCGTCGCCCCTCCCGCCGCACCGTGATCGCCTTGGGGGTTCCCCGGATCGGGCGATGCAGCCGAACCTTGAGCGCCCCCACACCAACGAGCTGCAACCGCCGGCTTGCCGGATCGATCCGCCACCCATTCCGGTCTTCCCACTGCAGCGAGTCGAAGCGGGTCCACGGGCGGAACCGCGGATAGCCCGGCCGCTGCCCGGCGCGGCAGCGCCGGTAGAACGCCGCGAACGCCCAGTCGAGGCGCCGCAGTGTCCCGCGACAAAGGGTCACACCTCCTGCGAGAACCTCTGGTCGATCGGCTCGGAGCGTGGTGAGGGTCCGGCACTGATCGATATAGGACACCGAGCGGTGCTCCCACTGCCACGCGCCGCGACGCTCCTCCAGCGCGGCGTTGTACAGCTCGCACTGCGACCCCAACAGGCTAACCAACGTCACCTGCTGACGAACCGTCGGGCACAAGAGGTACCGGAACGAACGGCAACGTCCCACGGCGCCGACGGTACCGAGAGCCTGTGACACTCAAACGAACGAACCCCCCGCCCTTAGTTCGAACTCTCGTGTCGCTGCTGGGCGTTGTGGGTGTGCTCGCGGGGCCCGGGGTGGCCCGGGCCCAAACCGGCGGCCCGGGGCCTGTCGATCCGCGCCTCTTCGTCATCGGCGATTCCGTGATCGTCGGCGTCCAGGCCACCCTGGCCCAACGGCTGGCCGGCTGGCACGTCAACGTCTACGCCCAAGAGGGCTTCTCGACCCTGGCCGCGCCGACGGTCATCAACGCGAGTCGGGCCCTGATCGGCGAGGTCGTCGTCGTCGGGTTGGGCAACAACGATGCGGGGAACCCGGTGACGTTCGGGCAGCGGATCGATGCCGTGATGCAATCGCTCCCCGGGGTCCGTCGGGTCATCTGGGTCAACCTTCGCCGCTTCCGTGACTTCGTCCCGGCACTCAACTTGCAGCTCGCAGCGGCCACGACCCGCTGGCCCAACCTAGAGATCGCCGACTGGGACACCCGGGCCACCCCCGACCCGTCGCTGGTCTACGCCGACGGCCTGCACCTCACCCCGGCCGGCCAGGCCGCCATGGCCGAGCTCATCGCGCAGCACCTCGACGCGTATGTCCGCTCCCGCACCCCCGTGTCGGCGTCGACGACCACGACGACGACGGTCGCGTCGGCGCCCCGACGCCATCACGCCCGTCACCGGTCCCCGCGACCTGACGACCGGGTGCTCGGACTCCCCGCGGACGCCGCGGTGGGCGTCGGCGCCGGTGCGCTCGCCCTCGTGATCCTGACCCTGGTCGGACTGCGGTTGCGGCGCCGCCGGCGGCGTCTCGTCTGGGGGGCTCCGACCACCCCACGGGACCCGTGAGCCCGGTGCCCGTCTCGCCGTGGTCGCGGCCGTGACGGCCGGTCGGTGATGCTGCGGGTCGGGACGTCCGGGTGGCAGTACCGCGACTCGCGGACATGACAACGGCACGAGGGTCGAGGACGGCCCGCTGCGAGTCGACGCCGGTAGGTTT
The DNA here is from genome assembly GCA_036723155.1 of Actinomycetota bacterium. GTDB lineage: Bacteria > Actinomycetota > Acidimicrobiia > IMCC26256 > PALSA-555 > PALSA-555. The sequence continues at coordinate 1,855 of DAIMHT010000134.1, read as the reverse complement.
TACGGTTCCTGCCAGCGGGCAGAGCCATGGCCGTGAGCGACGCACCTCGTCCCGAGGACGCCGCCTCCCTCGACGAACCGATCGAGGCGATCCTCGTCGACATCGAGACGACGAGGAGCCCACGCCGAGACCGGCCTCGCCGACGTCCGCCGCGGCGTCGAGCTGTTCGTAGGTTCCGACCGGCGAGCCCAGACCGACCGGTACGCCGGACGCGTCGACGGCGACCAAACCCCCCAGCTCGACGGCGCGCTCAGCCGGCCCGGGTGTCCTGTTGGTGCAACGCCGCCGCCGCGGCGTCGGCGGCGCGACGGGCGGCCAGGCCCGAGTCCCGACCAAGGCGGGCGAGTCGGCCGATCCGCCACGGCCGTCGCCCCAAGTAGCGCAGCACGGCCCGGAGGTCACCGGTGCCGTCGGGTCCGGCGAGGCCCAGGAGCTCGTCGTCGATCATCCCGTCACGGGCCCGGTCGCTGATGCCGCGGAAGACCGACCATCGGCAGTGCTGCTCCTCGCAGACGGCGGCCACGGCGGCGGTCTCCATGTCGACGGCCAAGACGCCCCGCTCGATGAGCCTTGCGTGGGCGGCCGGGTCAACCAGCAGGTCGTCGGACGAGACCAGCCGGCCGCGCGGATCGCCGCGGCCGAACCGGTCCGGTCGGTACTCGATCCCGGTCGCGTCGTCGACGACGACCTCGGGGACGACGACATCGCCGATCTCGACGCCCGGGTCGACACCGCCGGCGATGCCGACCACGAGCAGATGATCGATCGTCGCCGCGCCCAAGAGCCGTTCGGCGGCCGCGGTGGCGGCAGCCATGCCGATGCCGGTGGTCGTCGCGGTGATCTCGACCTCGCCGACCGTCCCCGAGTGGACGGCCCTTCCTTCCTGCTTTGGGTCGCGGCGCAGGGCCAGGCGTCGCACCACGGGCCGGAGCTCGGATGGCATCGGGCACAAGACACCGAGGCGGAAGGGGTGGCCAGTGTCGCTCATCCCGTCACCTTGCCCGGTTGCGACGCCGCTCCGCCAGAGACGCGGGGGACTCGTCGGGGTGTGCGCCGGGTGTGCGGATCAGCGACCGGGCGGTTGGCGCCACGTGCGGGTCGGGCGCTGCCAGGCTGCGGGTGGGGGTGGTGGGCTCATGACGCTCGGTGGTGACGGGCTGCAGGTTGGGGCACGGCGGTCTCGGGGGCGCGCACCCACCAGCCGTCGTCGCGTCCGCTCGGATGTTGCGGGTAGACGCGCCGGGCTTCGGCAACGCAGGCACAGATTGCCGCCATGATCCGGTCGGCGGCATCGATGATGTCGTCAGTCGCGGCGATCTCGACCGGCTCGCCAACGACGATGCTGACCGCGACACCGATGCGTGGGCGCGGTTTGCGGCCCTTGGTCGAGAGGCGGTGGGTACCCCACACGCCGACCGGAACGATGGGGGCCCGACTGGCAGTGGCGAGACGTCCAATGCCGATCTTCGCGGCCATCGGCTCGAGATCGTCGGAGATCGTCCCTTCGGGGTAGATGCAGACGCACTCTCCCGCGGCCAGCGCCTTCGCCGCCGCGTCGAGGGAGCCGCCCGCGGCGGCAGAGTGCCGCGACACCGGGATCTGACCGGTGCGCACGAGGAAGAAGCGGCAGAACCGCGTGTTCCAAAGCTCGGCCTTGGCCATGAACCGGACCTTGCGCCGTCGCCGGTCGCCAAGCCAGAGCATCGCCATCGGGTCGAGGAAGGAGATGTGGTTGCTCGCGAGCAGCACGGGACCGTCGGCCGGGATCCGGTCGAGGCCCGTGATCGTCCAGCGAACCAACCGACAGAGCGGGTACACGATGCTGCGTCCCAGGGCCCAGACCCGATCGCTCGAG
>DAIMHT010000133.1:0-4987 GCA_036723155.1 Actinomycetota bacterium | reverse complement strand
GTCGAACGCCACGACTTCGCCTCCGGGACCTCGTCGAAGTCCTCGAAGCTGGTCCACGGGGGCATCCGGTACCTCCAGCAGCGGGAGTTCGGGCTCGTCTACGAGGGTCTCGCCGAGCGGCAGCGGGCCCTACGCAACGCACCGCATCTCGTGCGGGTGCTGCCGTTCCTGATCCCCATCCTCTCCAAGGACGGGCTCATCGACCGGCGGGTGGCCCGGGCGATGGGCGCGGCGATGTGGATGTACGACCTCACCGGTGGCCTCCGCATCCACAAGGCCCACCAGCGCGTCAGCCGGGACCGGGCCCTGACCCTGATGCCGACCTTGCGCCCCGACAACGTCGCGTCGGCCTACCTCTATTACGACGCCCAAGCCGACGACGCCCGCCTCACGTTGTGCCTGGCTCGCACCGCCGCCGCGCACGGCGCCGCGGTCGCCAACGCGGTCCAGGTCGTCGGACTCACCAAGGGTTCGGACGGCACGGTCACCGGGGCCCGAGTCGCGGCCGACGACCACGAGTTCGAGATCCGGGCCCGCACGATCGTGAACGCGACCGGCGTCTGGTCCGACGGGGTGCGCGCCCTCGACGAAGGGACGCACCCGGCCTCGATCCGCCCCGCGAAGGGGATCCACATCGCCGTTCCGTGGTCGAAGGTCCGCAACGAGATCGCCGCGATCGTCCCCGTCCCCAAGGACCGCCGATCGGTGTTCGTCGTCCCGTGGGGTGACTTCACCTATGTCGGCACCACCGACACCGACTACGACGGTCCGATCGACGACCCCCAGTGCACCCCGGCCGACGTCGAGTACCTCCTCAAGGCCTTGAACCGGGCGATCAGCGAACCGGTGACGACCGCTGATGTCACGGGCACCTGGGCCGGGTTGCGTCCCCTGCTGGCCGGTGCCACGAACGAGCGCACCGCGGACCTGTCGCGCCGCCACGGGGTGCGAGTGTCCACGAGCGGTGTCATCACGGTCACCGGCGGGAAGCTCACGACGTACCGACGGATGGCGTCCGACACCATCGACCAGGTCGGGCGGGTGCTGGGGCATCGCACCCGGGCTCGCACGAAGCACCTCCTGCTGGTCGGCGCCGACGGGTTCCAAGCCCCCGCGGCGACCCCCGAGCCCGCCAGCCTCCACGAGCACCTCGCCGGTCGGTACGGAACCGAAGCCGAAGCCGTCCTCGCGCTCATCCGCGAGGACCCGGCATGGCGGGAGGCCCTGGTCCCCGGGTTGCCGTACGTCCGGGCGGAGGCCATCCACGCCGCCCGCCACGAGATGGCCCGCACCCTCGACGACGTGCTGTCCCGCCGGACCCGCTCGCGACTCCTCGCCCGCGACGCCTCCCGGGCCGCGGCCGACGACGTGGCCCGGCTCGTCGCACCCGAGCTGGGATGGGACGCAACCCGGATCCGCCACGAGGTCGAAGCCTTCCGCCAGGCCTGCGACCGTGAGCGCGCCGCGGCGCAGCTCCCCGAATCGGCCCTGGACGCGTCGCTCGGCGCGTGACCGGAACCGTCGCCCCGCGAACCGGGCCGGACCGCCGATAGGGTCCCGGCGTGCCCGAGGCTCGGCGTGGCGTGCCGACCCCCCCGATCGAGTTCGGTCCCGGCGCCGACGGCCGCCAGCCGGTCACGGCGCACCTGCCGCTCCCGCCGGTGACGGTCTCGGATGCCACCCTCGCCCGGCTCCGATCCGCCTGCGAGCGCGTGGTCACCGATCCCGAGGCCCTCAGCGAAGCGAGCCGCGACTGGTGGCCGCTGGCGATGATCTGGGCCCTCGACGGCCACGTCGCGGCGCTGGGCGCCGCGGTGGCGCGTCCGAGCTCCGTCGAGGAGCTCCAAGCCGTCCTCAGAATCTGCGCCGAGGACCGGATCCCGGTCACGACCGCCGCCGGACGCAGCGGCGTGTGCGGCGCCAGCGTCCCGGTCCATGGCGGCGTCATCCTGGACGTGTGCGGCCTCACCGGCATCGTGGCCGTCGACCACGACTCGATGGTCCTCGACGTGCGCGCCGGGACCTTCGGCGACGTCCTCGAGGACGAGCTGCGCGCCAACCACGGTGTCACCGTGGGCCACTGGCCCCAGTCGGTGGCGTTGTCGACGGTCGGCGGCTGGCTCGCCTGCCGCGGGGCTGGGCAGTACTCGACCCGGTACGGCAAAATCGAAGACATCGTCGTCGGACTGGATGTCGTCCTCGCCGACGGTCAGCACATCCGCACCGGCGGCGCGCCGCGCGCCGCGGTCGGCCCGGACCTGACCCAGCTGTTCGTGGGCAGCGAAGGCACGCTCGGGGTGATCACCTCGGCCCGACTGCGCCTGCACCCCACCCCACCGTCGACCCGGACCGCGGCGTGGGGCTTCCCGTCGTTCACCGCCGGGCTCGACGCCTGCCGGCGGATCCTGCAACGCGACGCCACCCCCGCGGTGCTCCGCCTGTACGACGCGCTCGAAGGCCAACGCAACTTCCAGACCGGGGACCTGCACCCGCTGCTCGTCCTCGACGAGGGCGACGCCACCATGGTCGACGCCGTCCTCACCGTGATCAGCGACGAATGTCGCGACGCGGTGCCGCTCGACGCCGAGCTCGTCGCCCGGTGGCTCGAGCACCGAAACGACGTCTCGGCCCTCGAGGCCCTGATCCAACGCGGCTTCGTCGTCGACACGATGGAGATCGCGGCGCGATGGCGCGATCTCCCCTCGATCTACGAGGCCGCGACCTCGGCCCTGCTCGGCGTCCCCGGGACCGCCGTGGCGTCCGCGCATCAATCACATTCGTATCGTGACGGCGCCTGCCTCTACTTCACGTTCGCCGGGCAGCCCGACGCCGCCGAGCGCGAGGCGTACTACCGGGCGGCCTGGGATGCCGGGACCCGCGCGGTCCTCCATCACGGGGGGAGCCTCAGCCACCACCACGGCGTCGGGCTGAACCGGGCTCGCTTCGTGCCCGAGGCCCTCGGCGACGGCTTCGACGTGCTCGCCGCCGTCAAGGCGGCGCTCGACCCGCACGGGATCCTGAACCCCGGCAAGCTCGCGCTCCCCTCCCCGTTCGGGCCCTCACCGGCGTGGCCCTGAGCCTCCGGGGCCCGCAGCGCCAGTGACGTCATCGGAGCGGGTCCTCGTCGTCGACGTCGGCACCTCCTCGGTGCGCGCCGCGGTCGTCGACGCCGCCGCGCGCGTGATCGGCGAGCACCGCGAGCCGCTGCTCCCGTCCTCGCCCGCTCCCGGCCTCGTCGAGTTCGACCCCGCCGGCATGGCCGCCGTCGTCCTGCGCGTGGCCCGGGCTGCGTTCGAGGACTTCGGGCCCGCCGGCTCGGTCGGTGTGGCGAACCAGCGCAGCTCGACGGTGGTCTGGGACCGGGCCACGGGCGAACCTGTCGGGCCCGGGATCGGCTGGCAAGACCTCCGAACGGTGGGGAGGTGCCTGGAGCTGCGGGCCGAAGGCCTGCGGCTCGCCCCGAACGAGTCGGCCACGAAGCTCGAGTGGCTCCTGGACCAAGCCGACCCCGGCCGCGATCGTGACCTGTGCTTCGGGACCGTCGACACCTGGGTCGCCTGGACCCTCTCCGAGGGGGCCTTGCACGTCACCGACGCCACGAACGCCGCCCTGACCGGGTTGCGGAACCGGGCCAACGATGCGTGGTCCGAAGCCGCGTTGACGACTCTGCGAATCCCGCCGTCGATGCTGCCCACGGTCGTCGATTCGTCCGGTGTCGTCGGTGAGGCCCGGGGCGTGGCCGGCGCGCCCGCGATCGCCGGCATGCTCGGCGACCAGCAGGCGTCCCTGCTGGGCCAGGGCTGCGTCCGGCCCGGCGACGCCAAGATCACCTTCGGCACCGGCGGGATGCTCGACATCGTCGTCGGTTCCGAGCGCCCCGGGTTCGACCGGGGACCGTCGGGCACCTTCCCGATCGTGACCCGCCGCGTCGACGGTGCCACCACGTGGGGTCTCGAGGCCATCATGCTCGCCGCCGGGACCAACGTGGAGTGGCTGCGAGACGACCTCGGCCTCATCGCCGACGCTGCCGCGTCCCACGACGTCGCGTCCCGGTGCTCCGACACCGGGGACGTGTGGTTCGTCCCCGCGCTGCTGGGGATCGCCACGCCGTACTGGGACTACGGCGCCCGCGGGACCCTCCTCGGTCTCACCCGTGGGACGACCGCCGCCCACGTCGTGCGCGCGGTGCTCGACGGAGTGGCCCACAGCGCCGCGGACCTCGTCGAAGCCACCCAGCGCGACGCCCGCACGACGATCCCGACCCTTCGCATCGATGGTGGCATGAGCGCCAACCCGACGTTCGTGCAGTCGCTGGCCGACGCGACGCAGCTCCCGGTCGAGATCGCCCCGGTCCGCGAAGCCACCGCGCTCGGCGCCGCGTTCGCGGCCGGGCTCGCGGTGGGGGTCTGGGCCGACGACGACGCGATCGCTGCCACCTGGGCGCCGTCCCGTCAGGTGCATCCGGGGCGCGCGCCGGACCGCGACCGGTGGCAGGCCGCGGTCAGCCGGGCTCGTGACTGGATCCCGGAGCTGTCCGCGATCGAGTTCTAGGCGTCGGCGTCACCCCGAGTCCCGGATCGGGTCCCCGGGCCGGCGCCGCGACGCGAGCGGCAGCCCCGACTGCCCCCTCGGTGCTGCTGCCGCGGCGCGCGCCGAATCGCGTCTGGACGCCAGGACCACAGGGCTGAGACGCTCTGCTCGTGACGACGGCGCGACCACCATCGGTGCGGATCGAGGACCTCGGCGAGCCCCAGTTCCCGCCGTCGATCGCGGCGGCGCTGGCCGCGGTCGAGCCCTTCGCCGCCGAGCTCGTCCTCGAACCGGATCCGCTGTGCGACCAGGCCGTCGCCGAGACCGGGCTGTCACACTTCGGTGACGAGTCGTTCCGGGAGCGGCTGACGGTGTTGACCGGCGCCCTCCGAGACGAGGCCGGGCTCAGCCCGATGGGTGTCGTCAGCGCGCACGGCCAGCTGGTGAAGCTGCTGAA
>DAIMHT010000132.1:0-5040 GCA_036723155.1 Actinomycetota bacterium | reverse complement strand
GCCGCCGGAGGCCGGGCCCTCGCGGTGCAGGCGGACCTGGCCGACGCCGACGACCGGGCCCGAGTCGTCCCGCAGGTCACGTCGGAGCTCGGGCCGGTCGACATCCTCGTCAACAACGCGGCCGCGGCCTTCTACCTCCCGACGGCGGAGATCCCGTTGCGTCGGCGCCGGCTCACGTTCGAGCTGAACGTGCACGCCCCGATCGATCTCGCGCAGGCGGTGCTTCCCGCCATGCGCGCGAAGGGCGCCGGTTGGATCGTGAACATCTCGAGCGCGACCTCGAAGCCCCCGAAGGGCCCGCCGTTCGACCCCGGTTTCAAGCTCGGGTTCACCAGCACCGTGTACGGCGCGTCGAAGGCGGCACTCGAGCGCCTCACGACCGGCCTCGCAGCCGAGGTCTACGCCGACGGGGTTGCGGTCAATAGCCTCGCCCCGGTGGCCGCGGTGCGCACCCCCGGCGCCGACGCGCTCGTCGGAGACGTGCTGGACGCCAACCCCGAGATCGTCGAGCCCCTCGAGCTCTTCGTCGAGGCCGCCCTCGCGCTCGCGGTCGCCGACCCGGTGTCGCTCACCGGACGGGTCTGCTACTCCCGTCCGCTGCTGGAGGAGCTGGGGCGCGACTACCGGGAGCTCGACGGGTCGGCTCGCGTCGGCTCGTGAGTCGGGTTGGGACCGGTACCTGATCCGCGCGCCGGCGGTGCTCAGACGGTCCGTTCGAGCTGCCAGGGCCCGGCGTCGATGCGAAGGCGGTGGCGAACCCCGGGCGTCGCGGGGTCACCAGACTCGTATCCGGCGTCACCGCTCCACATGGCGGTGAGACCGTCGGGGCCCTTGGCGACCCGGGTCTCGTAGAACACCGGCGTCCGTTGGCGGGCGTCGGCGAGGAGCTCGGCGACGGTCGAGAACTCGGCCAGGTGGTGCAGCGTCATCCACGTCGGGGGTGCGAGCTCGATCTCGAGCGCGTCTCGCCGCGCGAGCGCGTCCGCGGGGCGCATCCAGGCCGAGTCGTGGATCTCGCCGCCGTCGATGGTGACGTCTCCCGAGGGGGCGAGCGCGATGAAGAACCACGTTGCGAACCGTTTCGGGGCGATCGAGGGCGGAAGCCAGTGCGAGAACCAGACCAGCGATTCCGGGTCGACCTCCAGCCCGGCCTCCTCGCGGGCTTCGCGCACCGCGGCCCGCCGCGCCGCGTCGCCGTCGTCGGCGCCGTCAACCCGGTCGCCGGGGTCGACCCGCCCCCCGGGGAACACCCACATGCCACCGAACGCCAGCTTCGAGTTCTTGTGCAGCATCAGGCTCTCGATCCCGTCGGGACGGTCGCGGACGAGCACGACGGTCGCGGCGGGGATCGGCGGGTACTCGGCGGACGCGTCCGGTGTCGTCACGACGGCTGGCGGGGCTCGAGCCCGGCGGCACGGTAGGAAGCGTCCATGACCCGCATGTTCGCCACCGCGTCGGCCGGGTTCGTCGGGTACGGCGCGCCGTCGCGCACCGCGGCGACGAAGGCGTTCAGCTGGTACCAGTAGGTGTGCTCACCCTTGACGCGCTCCCGTCGCTTCGTCTCCGCGCCGGTTGCGGGGTCGCGGGTCCGGACGACGACTCGGTGGAAGTACTGGGGGCCAGTCAAGTTGAACACGGTGAGCGTCCCGCGCTCGCCTTCCACTCGGGCGCCGAGGCTGAGCAGGCGCCGCGACCAGAGGGCGCACTCGAACGATCCGGTGCAGTCGTCCGGGAACTGCAGGTCGGCTCGGAGCCAGCGGTCGACGCCGGGTGAGATGCACTTCGCGCGGGCTGACACGACTTCGGGTTCGGCGCCGGCGAGGGTCCGGGCTTGGTGGATGGCGTAGCAGCCGACGTCCATCACCGCACCGCCGGCGAGGTTGAGCTGGTAGCGGATGTCCTTGCGGGACGGCAGCGGGATGCACATGCGGGTCTCGACTCGACGCACGGGCCCGAGTTCGCCTCGGATGATCTCGAGCACCCGGTCGGTGAGGGGGTGATACCGGTAGTGGAACGCCTCCATGACGACCAGACCCGTGTCGCGGGCCGCTGCCGCGACCTGTTCGGCCTCGTCGGCGTTGGCGGTCAGCGGCTTCTCGCACAGCACCGGCTTCCCGGCCTTGAGTGCGGCGAGGGTCCAGCGCCCGTGCAGACCGTTCGGGAGCGGGTTGTAGATGGCGTCGACGTTCGGATCGGCGATCAGCTCGTCGTAGGAGCCGTGGACGGTTGGGATCTTGTGCTTGCGCGCGAACGTCTCGGCTCGTTCTCGGTCCCGGGCGGCGACGGCGACGACCTCGACCTCCGGGACGCGCCGGGCGGGTCGGATCAAGGCCGTCGGTGTGATCCGGGCGGCCCCCAGTGTCCCGATTCGCAGCGGTTCCATCCGCCGGAGCCTATGGCCGCCGCCGTGGCGGGGCGAGGGAGCCGTGCGCGAGCATGCAGCCTCACTCGCTCTATCGGGGAGTCGGCGCGCGTTGCTGGAAGGTATTCGGGTCGTCGACTGCTCGACCGAGATCGCCGGCCCGTACTGCACGAAGCTGCTCGCCGACGCCGGCGCGGACGTGGTCAAGGTCGAGCCGCCTGACGGTGACCCCCTGCGCTCGTGGGGCTCGGGAGCGCTCTTCGAGTTCCTGCACACCTCGAAACGGTCGGTCGTCGCCGCGCCGGGCGACGCCGTGCTCGGCGAGCTGTGCGCGGCCGCGGACGTCGTGGTCGACAACGGCCTCTTCGGGCTCAACGTCGCACGGCTCCGCGAGGAGCACCCCGCGCTGGTCGCGGCGTCGATCAGCCCCTTCGGTCTGGACGGCCCCTGGGCCGCCTGGGCCGCGACCGAGTTCACCCTCCAGGGCTGGTGCGGATCGACGGGCGGCCGGGGCCTCCCCGAGGGGCCGCCGTTGGCCGCCGGCGGCCGGATCGGCGAGTGGATGGCGGGCACGTACGCCGCGGTCGCGGTGCTCGCGGCGCTGCGCGCCGCGGCCCGCTCGGGGCGAGGCGAGCACGTCGACGTCGCGATCCTCGATTGCATGACGCTGACCATGAACACCTACACGTCGGTGTTCGCCGAGTTCCTCGGCTGGCCTCCCCTGCGTCGCCCGACGCGGATGATCGAGATCCCGTCGATCGAGCCGACCGCCGACGGGTACGTGGGTTTCACCACCAACAGCGCCCAGCAGTTCGCGGACTTCCTCGTCCTGATCGGCCGACCCGACAAGCTCGACGATCGCGAGCTCGCGATGCACCTCGGTCGGTTCAAGCGTCGCGACGAGATGATCGAGATGACCTACGAGTACACGACGCGCCACACGACCGCGGAGATCCTGGAGCAGGCGGCGCTGCTGCGCATCCCGAGCGGGCCGGTCGGGAACGGGGCGACCGTCCCCGGCTTCGACCACTTCGTGGAGCGGAAGGTGTTCGTCGAGAGCCCGACGGGCCGGTTCGTGCAGCCGCGCATCCCGTATCGCATCTCCGGGATCGATCCTCGACCGTTCGGGCCACCGCCGCGGCTCGGGGAGCACGACGGGACCGTCGACTGGACGTCGGCCGATCGGGCCCGGCCCGGTCCGGCGGAGACGAAGGCGGGGCCGTCCCTCCCGCTGGACGGCGTGCGGATCATCGACTGCACCGCGTGGTGGGCGGGCCCGGCGGCGACGCACGCGCTGGCGTGTCTCGGCGCCGACGTCATCAAGGTCGAGTCCGTGTCACGCCCCGACCTCATGCGCTACACGAGCACCCGTCGACCACCCGACCCCCAATGGTGGGAATGGGGACCGCTCTTCCACGGCTCGAACAACACCAAGCGGGCGGTGACGCTCGACCTCACCCAGGACGCCGGCGTCGATCTGCTCCGTCAACTCCTCGGGACCGCGGACGTGCTGCTCGAGAACTTCACCCCCCGCGTCATGGAGCAGTTCGGGCTCGGCTGGGACGCCGTCCACGACCTCAACCCGGCGTTGACGATGGTCCGGCTCCCCGCGTACGGGCTCGACGGCCCGTGGCGTGAGCGCACTGGGTTCGCCCAGACCATGGAGGCCATCACCGGGATGGCCTGGGTGACCGGTCGCCCCGACGGGCCTCCCCTCCTCCCCCGCGGGGCGTGCGACCCTCTCGCGGCGATGCACGCGGTGTTCGCCACCTTCCTCGCCCTCGACGAGCGCGAGCGCACGGGCGAAGGCCGCCTCGTGGAGGCGACGATGATCGAGGCCGCGTTGAACATGGCCGCGGAGCAGGTCGTCGAGTACTCCGCCGACGGTCGCCTGCTCGAGCGCCACGCCAACCGGGGGCCCGTCGCGGCGCCGCAGGGCGTGTATCCGGCCGCCGGCGACGAGGAGTGGCTGGCGCTGGCCATCGCCACCGACGAGCAGTGGGATGCGCTCCGAGCCGAGCTCGGCAACCCCGACTGGGCGAGTGACCCTTCCTTCGCGACCGATGCCGGGCGGCGAGCGGCGCACGACCGGCTCGACGAGCGGCTCACCGCCTGGTGCGCGAGTCAGGACGCTCGCGCCACCGCGGAGCGGTTCGCGTCGATCGGGATACCGGCCGCGTTCGTCGTCGACGCCCGCGACGTCGCGCACAACCCGCAGCTCAACCACCGAGGCTTCTTCGAGGTCGAGGACCATCCGGTCACCGGCTCGCATCCGCTCCCGATGCTGCCGTTCCAGTTCCGGGGTCGCGCGGGCGGCTGGATGCGCGGGCCGGCACCCACGTTGGGCCAGCACAACGACGAGATCCTCGGTGGGGAGCTCGGCCTCAGCGACGACGAGCTCGCCACGCTCCGCGACGACCACGTCATCGGCGACCACCCGTTGGGCATGTGATGACCGCGCCCGCGACCGACTGGGGGTGGGCGACGGACCTCGAGGACCTGCGGGGTGAGGTCGCGATTGCCGGCGTCGGCGAGGCGGACCACTCCAAGGCCTCGGGCCGCACCACCCAGGAGATCGTGGGGCAGGCGGTGGAGCGAGCCCTCGCCGACGCCGGCCTGGAGCCGACCGACGTCGACGGGCTCATGTACATCCCGCTCGCCGAGCAGTTCGACGTCGC
>DAIMHT010000131.1:0-5046 GCA_036723155.1 Actinomycetota bacterium | reverse complement strand
TGCACGGTCGACTCCCCCGATCAGTGTGAAGCCGCCCGGCGAGCCCAGACCCAGGTGTTCCGGGACAGCGAAGAGCTCGACGCCTGCCCCATGCTGCGCGGACGATCCCAAGGCCGATGCTCGGCCGTGTGCGTACCGGTCTCGATCATGGGCCGCACCGTCGGAGTCGTGCACACCACCGGCGTCGTCGACGAACCCCTCGCGGACCCGCGCGTGCAGGCGCTGCAGACGCTCGCCGACCAAGCCGGCAACCGGATCGGGATGCTGCGGGTCATGGCCGAGACGCAGGTGCAAGCCTCGACTGACGGCCTCACCGGCCTGATCAACCGGCGCAGCCTCGAGAACCGGATCCGTCTGCTGCGCACGGAGGGACTGGACTTCTCGTTCGTCATGGCCGACCTCGACCACTTCAAGGACCTCAACGATGCCAACGGGCACGAGGCCGGTGATCGGGCCCTGCGGATCTTCGCCGAGACGCTGCGCCACGAGCTGCGCGGCGAAGACCTCGCCTGCCGGTACGGCGGCGAAGAGTTCGCGATCGTGCTCCCCCGAGCCGAGGTGCCCGAGGCCATCGAGGCCATGGGGCGAATCCGGGAGGGACTCGCGCACGCCACCGGCCGGGGCGACACCCCGACCTTCACCGCCAGCTTCGGCATCGCCCACTCGAGCGACGCCGCGGATCTCGACGACCTCGTCCAGCGAGCCGACCGGGCGCTGTTCGCGGCGAAGGATGCGGGTCGCGACCGGATCTGCATCGACGGTCACGACATCCCGATCGTCCGCACGCTCACCGCGCTCTGATCCCCGATCGGTTGGCGCCGGTCCCTCGGGTCAACCGGTCCCAACGGCGCGGAGCCGGGTCACCACCGCGGTGACGATGCTCGAACGCGCAGGGAGCCCCTGAATCGCGTTCTGGAACTGGAACCCGGCAACGGCGCGTCCCACCCGAACCACGACCAGGTCGTACACCCCAGTGACGAGGGCCCCGTGGTTCGGGGCGGTGATCTGGAACTCGTAGCCGAAGCCCTGGCCGCCGCCGGCCGCGGCGACGTCGGTGAGGGGCGTGACGACCGCCGTCCCGGAGGCTTGCTTCGCGACCTTTTCGGCCACAGCCTGGACACAGGCCCGCCCTTGAGGCCCGTCATACGCCGCGGCGTAGCTCTGCGTCGCGCGCTCGTTCTGACCGACGAAAACCACATCCTGGGCCGCGCCGATCTGGTCCGGCGCGACGAACTTGCGCGAGAAGGCACGACTCGCTCCCCGATTGGCGACGCTCAACGCCGCTCGGGTCGACGCGCACGGGCCGATCCCGTTGATCAGGAGCAACGCGGGATTCTTCTGGGCCGCCATGCTGGTCCAGCCTGACGGAACGTCTCCCGGGACGATCAGCCCTGCCTTCAGGATCGTCGACGTCGACGCGCTGACGCGTGTCGCGGCCGGCGCGCCCGACGGCCACGCCATCACGGCCAACACCGCCAGGGCCGCGGAACCCCGCCGGAGCGTCGTCCCGTGCCGCTTCGGAATGAGGCCGCCGACTTGCACGAGCACGGACTCTATGGCCGCGCTCGAAGCAGCGATCGACGCGGTAAGACGGATCCCTGCGTGCCCGCTTACGCTCCAGTCCATGAGGTCTGACCCCCAGAGCACCGGCTCGACCAGCGGACCCGACGAGCCGGGCGTCGCGGGAGCCGGCCGCGGCTTCGTGCTGGTCTTCGTCGGCGCGTTGATGTTCTTCGCCTTCGTGATCGGGTCGGAGCTCTTGGGCTCGGTCGGCCAAGCCTCGCTGTCCTTCGTCTTCGCCAGCGCGGCATTGGTCTATCTGTGGTTCCGCCTCGATCCGTCCACGCGGCGTCGTCTCACCGTCCAAGTCCGCCACGTGGTCCGGCCCTCGTCCCGACGCTGAGTCCGCGTCCCGTCCCCTCGGCCCGATCGGGTTCCCACACCGGGGCAGTCTCGGGCACCGCGCTTCAAGGGCGCCGCGGACCACGACGCGGTTGAATAGGCGCCGCCAGTCCCGAACGAGGTTGTGAGGAGGTCGGGCATGACGGCGACGATGACGAAAGCGGCACGGGTTCGCGACCACGTCGGTCACCCGATCATCGACGCTGACGGTCACTTCGTCGAGATTGGGCCCATGCTCGACGACGAGCTCTTGGCGTCGCTCGAGGAGTTTGGCGGCGCGGGGCTGCGAGACCGATTCCTCGCGAGCCGGACCGCCCCCACCGACACCGCCTCCAACCTTGCTGACCGGGCGGACCCCTCGATTCGGGAGCAGTGGCGCGCCATGCCCTCGTGGTGGGGCTGGCCCACGCACGACGCCCGAGATCGTGCGACGGCGCATCTGCCGGCGCTGCTGCACGAGCGGCTCGACGAGCTGGGGATCGACTTCACGATCCTGTATCCGTCGATGAGCCTGGCGTTCTTCGAGGAGACCGACGAGGAGCTCTCCTCCGCGCTGTGTCGCGCCGTGAACCGGTACCACGCCCGCGTGTTCGAGCCGTACCGGGACCGATGCACGGTCGGAGCGCTCGTGCCGATGAACACACCGCGGCAAGCCGTTGCCGAGCTCGAGTTCGCGGTGCGCGAGCTGGGGTTGAAATCGGCCCTGATGGCCGGATACGCGCGGCGCCCCGTCGGGCGTGACGCCTACCGGCTGGACATGTTCGGCCTCGACAGCGAGTACGACTACGACCCGTTCTGGTCTGCCTGTGTCGAGCTGGGGGTGGCGCCGGTGGTCCACAGCGCATTGCAGCATCACCGGGTGACCCGGTCGATCTCGAACTACGTCTACAACCACATCAACGGGCTCGCCGCGGCCCATGAGTCCCTGTGCAAGTCGTTGTTCTTGGGTGGAGTGACACGCCGGTTCCCGGAGCTGCGGGTCGGGTTCCTCGAGGGCGGCGTGGCTTGGGCGTGCAGTCTGTTCGCGGGGCTGGTGGGGCACTGGGAGAAGCGCAACGGTGACGCGATTTCAGGACTCGACCCGGACTTGCTCGACGTCGATGAGCTCCTTCGCTACTTCGGCGAATATGGCGACCCGGGCGTGGTGGCACGCCTGGACGACCTGCGGAGCTACTACCAGCGCGCCGCGGCGCGTCCCGAGGTCCTCGACGAGTTCGCGGCGTGCGAGATCCACGAGGCCGACGACCTGCGGCGGCTGTTCGAGCAGCAGTTCTACTTCGGCTGTGAGGCCGACGACCCCTTGCTGGTCTGGGCGTTTCGGGAGGACATCAACCCGCTCGGGGCGCGACTGCGGCCGGTGCTGGGGTCCGACATCTCGCACTGGGACGTCCCGGACATGACCGAGCCCATCGCGGAGGCGTTCGAGCTGGTGGAGCGCGGCCTGCTGACCGAGGGCGAGTTCCGGGAGCTCACCTTCCTCAACCCGATCCGGCTGCATGGTTCCGCCTTCTTCGCGGGCACGGTCTGCGAGTCACCGGCCGCGGACGCGCTCCGCGCCGAGCCGGCCTGAGCGACCGGCGAGGAGACCTGATGGACAAGACGACGGCTCGACCGCTGCGGACGGTGCTGTTCGTGCCCGGCGACCAGGTCGATCAGGTCAATGCGGCGTTGGGTTCCGGTGCCGACTCGATCGTCATCGACCTCGAAGAGCCCCGCACGCCGTTCCCCGAGGCGGCCCGCGAGGCGGCCCGGGAGGGGATCCGGGTCTTCTTCGACACCCTGGATCCGGGCGGTCACCGCCCGCTCCTCTTCGCGCGGGTGCAGCCGCCCTCGTCGGGTCAGACGCTCAAGGACCTGCGGGCCGTGATGGGGCCCGCGCTGGGGGGCGTCTTGGTCCCCAAGGTGCAAGGTCCCGAAGACATTCATGCGATGCACGCCCTGTTGCACTGCACCGAAGTGGACCTGGAGATCCCCGTCGGCTCCACCGTGATCTATCCGATCCTCGAGACCGCCCAGGCCCTTCGCCAGGCCTACGACATCGGCATCGCGTCACCTCGCGTCGCGTACCTCGGGGGAGCGGTCTCACGCTTCGGGGACATCCATCAGGCGCTCGGTTATCGGTGGACGCCCGAAGGTCGAGAGACGCTGTTTCTGCGCTCCAAGGTGCTCGTCGACGCGCGTGCCGCGGGGATCCGCTATCCGATCAGCGGGATGTGGGGCGGCGACCGCGACGATATCGACGGTCTGCGCGCGTGGGCCGAGCAGCTGCGCGACCTCGGCTACTACGGGATGATGCTCGGGGACCCCGGGCACATTCCGATCGTGCACGAGGTGTTCACGCCGAGCGCCGCCGAGATCTCGTATTGGCAGGATCTCGACCGCCTGGCCCGGGATGCCGAAGCGTCGGGCAAGGGACCAATCACGTACGGCGACCCCGGGCAGGGCGAGGGTCACGTCGTGCACATCGCGCACGTCGGGTCGGCTCGTCTCAACCTGCAGTGGGCACGCGACCTCGGCGTCGTCCCGTAGCCCGCGCCGACTCGAGGTCGTGTCCGGGCGCGTGGTCGGTTGCGCACCCGGTGACCGAGCCGTCGGCGTCGAGGGTCAGGTGGCGCGGCCACCGGGGGCACGTGCAGCATCCCGCGACCGCCCTGTGACGCGGCTGAGAGTCGAACCAGTCCCGTCGCGGCCGCCCGCGACCGGCAAATCCGGCCCCCGTTGATCGGCCCGGCCCATCGCTCGTGTCGTCGCGGTCGCGCGATTGCAGCCCCCGATCCGCGTGGAAGGCTTCGGTAGTGGACCAGATCAGTGGGGCGCATCCCGTCGCCGGCGCCCGGCGACGGGGGCGGTTGAGCGCGCCGGAGCTGGCCGAAGCCGTCGTCTTAGGTGACCTGACGTTGGCGCTGTGCCTGGTCGGACATCTGGTCCCGCTGGCGTCGGTCTTGTTCGCCGCCGCCGTCGTCCCGATGGCCGCGGTCGCGGCGCGTCATCGGGTCCGCGCCGTCATCGCGGGCGGCGTCGCGGCGTCGGTCCTCGCCTTCCTGGTCGCCGGCGCGGGCCTCGTCACCTCGGTCGCCAGCTGCGCGGTCCTCGGCGCGGTGGTCGGCTTGGCCACCCGGCGGGCGTGGGGCATCGGGCGGACCG
>DAIMHT010000130.1:0-5069 GCA_036723155.1 Actinomycetota bacterium | reverse complement strand
CCGGCGCTGCTCGTTCTGCCGGTTCCGCTTGATCTGACCCTTGATGTTCGCCACGGCGCGTCGAGTTCCATTCCGAAGTCACGGGGGACGCACGCAGAGTAGCAGTCGAGGATCGGAAGCCTGCCTCGCTGCCCGGCCCGGTTCCGCTGGCGGGCTCAGGACCGAGCGGATCGTCGGCGGCCGCTCACCGGGACGCCGTGATCCCGTCCGCGGGTGCACCGGGCGGTGGGGGAGCGGGACGGTCGGACCAGCCGAGACGGGTGGCGCCGAGCCCGGCGACCACGAACGCGACGAGGACCACGAGCGGCGCCGCGTAGGTGATCGTCCCCCGCAGGGTGGTGTCGAGGACGGTCGTGCTGGGATGGATCGGCAGCTTGAGCGCGGCGAGCATCACCGCCGCCTGCACCCAGACCACCCAGGCGAGCGCGGTCGGCTTGCGGTCCGCGAGCACCGGCAACGCCCACCCCGCGTACCACGGGAACGCGTACTCGGCCGCGACCGTGTACGAGCCGGTCGTGGCACCGATCGCGGCCTCGGGCTCCCGAGCCCGCGCCGCCCGCCACCCGGTCGTGAGCGCGAGGACGGCCACGACGAACAACGACGCGTAGAAGATGGCGATCAGCGTGTCGTTGGGCGCGAGCGGCTGGGGGACATCGCGCCAGGCGTCGTGACCGAGCAACGCCGCGCCGAGGGGGTTGAACGGCGACGCCGGCGTCATCGTCTTGTCGGCCCCGGTCAAGACCCGCGACGCGCCTCCGAGGAACGGGAGGTACCCGGCGACGAGCACCACGCCCGCGGCGACGGTCGCGGTGACGGCCACACGCCGCTCCCGCTGCCGCCACCCCCAGAGCACGACGCCGACCAGCGCGAGCATCGTCGTCAGCTTGATCAGCGCTCCGAGCCCGATCAGCGCGCCGGCCAACCACCCCCGGCGGCGACGGGCGAGCATCGCGGCGGCGAGCACCGCGAGGCCGATGGCGATGTCGTTGTGGCCCCCGTTCACGATGACCGGGCCCAGCAGCGGATGCAGCCCGAGCCAGGCCAGCGCGGCGGGGCTGCGGGTGCGACGCCAGATCAGCCACAGCACCGCGGCCGCGGCCATCGCCGCGGTGAGCTGGAAGAACAACCGGTCCGCGAGGACCGAGTTCCCGGCGAGGGCGGTGCCGGCCGCGGCGAAGCCGACGAACGCGGGCCCGTACACCGAGCCCCGGTGCTGCCACCGGGGGCTCACCCGGGCGTAGAAGGGGTCCGAGCGGAAGTCGACCGGGAGCTTGTCGTAGGGGCTGTCCCCGTAGACGCTGACCATGCGCCCGTAGATCGTGTAGGACCACAGGTCGTTCGACGTCCGCGGCGCCACGCTGATCGCCACCACGAACAGGAGCCCGATCGCGGCGACGATGGGCCGCGGACCGAGCCGGGGCGTCCGCCGCTCCAGCACCGCGATCGCGGCCGCCCCGCCGCTCGACACCGCGACCAGCAGCACCGAGACGGGGGAGTGACGCCACAAGCCGACGAGCAGCGACCCCGACACCACGGTGACGGCCAGGATCAGGTAGCGGCGCACCGGCCGGCCCGCGACCGGCGCCGCGCCCTCCGGAACCGTGCCCTCGTGTGTTGGCGTGCCGCCCACCAGGATCGGACGATAACCCCGCGGCCCGTCCGCCGGGCGGGCCGACCGGCTCGCGCGGCCGCCACCGGGTTCGTCGCTACGCTCGGGGACGCGTCGGGTCCGGCCCGACCTGCTCGCCGACCCGGCGCCGCCGCCCGAACCCTCCCGGAGTCCGGCTTGGACATCTCACGCAGCCGCTGCTTCTCGCTGCTGAGCCACGTCGATCACGGCAAGAGCACCCTCGCCGACCGCATCCTCGAGCTGTGCGGCGCCGTCGACGCCCGCTCCATGCGAGAGCAGTACCTCGACACGATGGACCTCGAACGCGAACGCGGGATCACCATCAAGGCCCAGAACGTGCGTCTCCACTGGAAGGACGCCGTCCTGCACCTGATCGACACCCCCGGCCACGTCGACTTCGGCTACGAGGTGTCGCGCAGCCTCGCCGCCTGCGAGGGCGCGGTCCTCCTCGTCGACTCCAGCCAGGGCATCGAGGCCCAGACCCTCGCCAACTGCTACGCCGCGCTCGAAGCCAACCTGACCATCGTCGGCGCGTTGAACAAGATCGACCTCCCCCAGGCCGAACCCGACCGTCGCGCCGCCGAGATCGAGCGGGTCCTCGGCATCCCCGCGTCGGAGCTGCTGCGCATCTCGGCCAAGACCGGCGAAGGGGTCCCCGAGCTCCTCGACGCCGTCGTCGACCGCATCCCCGCGCCGACCGGCGATCCCGACGCGCCCCTGCGGGCGTTGATCTTCGACTCGTCCTACGACTCGTACCGCGGGGTCGTCAGCTCCGTGCGCGTCTTCGACGGCACCCTCACCACCGGGGCTCGGCTCCGCTACCTGCAAGCCAACGCCAACCACGACGCCGAAGAGGTCGGGGTGCGCGCCCCCGCCCCGACCCCGGTCGCCTCCCTCGGGCCGGGCGAGGTCGGCTACCTCATCGCCGGCATCAAAGAGGTCCGCCAAGCCCGCGTTGGTGAAACCGTCACCACCACCGCGCACCCGGGGGGGCCGCTCCCCGGGTACCGCGACCCGAAGCCGATGGTGTTCTGTGGGCTGTACCCGGTTGTCGGTGACGAGTACGCGGACCTCCGGGAGGCGCTCGGGAAGCTGCGGCTCAACGACGGGTCGTTCACCTACGAGCCCGAGACGTCCGGCGCGCTCGGGTTCGGGTTCCGCTGCGGGTTCCTCGGCCTGCTGCACATGGAGATCGTCCGGGAGCGACTCGAACGCGAGTACGACCTCTCCCTCGTCGCGACCGCTCCGAACGTCGAGTATCGAGCGCGCCTGACCAACGGCATCGTCGAGCTCGTCGACAACCCCTCCGCGCTGCCGGCGTCGAACGAGATCGACGAGATCGAAGAGCCGTACGTGACCGTCACCATCCTCACCCCGACCGACTACGTCGGGCCGCTCATGGACCTGTCGCAGTCGCGGCGGGGCGAGATGACGAAGCTGGAGTACCTCTCCGAGGAGCGGGTCGAGCTCGTCTACACGCTGCCGCTGGCCGAGATCGTCATGGACTTCTTCGACGTCCTCAAGTCCCGCACCCGCGGCTACGCCAGCCTCGACTACGAGCCCGCCGGCTACCGACCCGCGGACCTGGTCCGGGTCGACGTGCTCCTCAACGGGATCCCCGTCGACGCCTTCTCGACCATCGTGCACCGCCAGCGAGCCCAGGACTACGGCCGCCGCATGACCGAGAAGCTGGCCGAGCTCATCCCCCGACAGCTCTTCGACGTCCCGATCCAAGCCGCGATCGGCGGCCGGGTCATCGCCCGCGAGACCGTGAAAGCCAAACGCAAAGACGTGCTCGCCAAGTGCTACGGCGGTGACGTCACCCGCAAACGCAAGCTCCTCGACCGCCAGAAAGAAGGAAAGCGGAAGATGAAGCAGATCGGCCGGGTCGAGGTCCCCCAGGAGGCGTTCGTCGCCGCGCTCCGTCTCGACAGCTGAGCCCGCCGACGGTCGCCGTAGGCTCCGCCGATGGCGCCGCTCCAGCACACCGACACCTTCGACGCGTCCGGGTCCCCGGCCGAGGTGCGCGACGGGGTGCTCACCTGGTTCCGGCCCTACCAGCACCGGGTCGTGGTCGACACCCTCGACCGGCTCGAGGTCATCAGCGGATCCCAGGCCAAGATGCGGCTCATCGGCGGGGCGTTCATCGCCGGGTCGTCGCTCCCGACCCGCACCATTGTCACCATCGACGCGGGCGCGGCCGGGTCCAAGGTCGGTGTCACCGCCCAAGACGCGGTCGGCTTCGGGCTCAAGACCGGCATGCGACGCAAGTACGAGCAGTGGGTGGCGTCGATCGTCGAGGGGATCCGCGCCGCGCTGACCTGAGCCGACCGGGTCAGCGCTCGGGCGCCTCCGCGTCGCGGGGCAGCCCGAGCAGCCGCTCGGCGATGATGTCGCGCTGCACCTCGCTGGTCCCGCCCCCGATCGTCAACGCGGGCGAGAACAGGTACCCGGTCGCCCAGGTGTCACCGGGCTCGCCGTACGGTCCCGCGTCGCGCAGCATCCCGTACGCGCCGGCGAGGTCGACGGCGTCGCCCAGGATGTGCTGACCGTGCTGGTCGGCGAGGGTCTTGCGCACCGACGCCTCCGGGCCCGGCTCCAAGCCCCGGACGCGGGCCGCGACCGTCCGCAACCGGATCAGTCGCAGCACCTCGGCCTCGGCGAGATGCGCCGCGAGGCGCTGGCGCTGCACCGCGTCGTCGCTGCCGCCGTGGGCCCGGACCAGGCCGACGACGTCGTGCATCGTCGGACCGTCACCCCACAGCGCCCCTTCGCTCGACAGCGACACCCGCTCGTTGCCGAGCGTCACCCGCGCCAGCCCCCACCCGTCGCCGTCGTCACCGATCCGATGGTCGACCGGGACCCGCACCCCGTCGAGGAGCACCTCGTTGAAGTCGCTCGCCCCGGTCATCTGGCGGATCGGCCGCACCGTCACCCCCGGGGCGCGCAGGTCGAGCACGAAGTACGAGATGCCCCGGCGGCGG
This sequence comes from Actinomycetota bacterium, assembly GCA_036723155.1. Classification (GTDB taxonomy): domain Bacteria; phylum Actinomycetota; class Acidimicrobiia; order IMCC26256; family PALSA-555; genus PALSA-555. Next base: position 455 of record DAIMHT010000130.1, on the reverse strand, counting down.
GGCCGGTCGGGATCGGTGCGGGCCAGCATGATCCCCCAGCGGGCCAGGTGCGCGATCGTCGTCCACACCTTGTGGCCGTGCACGACGTACTCGTCCCCGTCGCGTTCGGCGCGGGTCGTCAGCGACGCCAGGTCGCTCCCGGCCTCGGGCTCGCTGAACAGTTGGCACCACAGCTCCGACCCGTCGAGGATGCCAGGCAGCCACCGCTGCTGCTGCTCCTCGGTGCCCGCGACGAGCAGCGTGGGGCCGGCCCAGCCGATCCCGATCGGGTTCACCGGCCGGGGCGCCTTCGCGGCGCGCAGCTCCTCGTCGATCGCCAGCTGCTCCGCCGGCGTCGCGGCCCGTCCCCACGGCACCGGCCAGTGCGGCGCGACGTACCCCGCGGCGGCGAGGCGGCGCACGAAGTCCGCCGGGTACCGGCCGTCCGGGGCCTCCTCGGCGAGGAACGCCCGCAC
>DAIMHT010000129.1:2696-5072 GCA_036723155.1 Actinomycetota bacterium | reverse complement strand
CCGCCGGTCGTGTCGAAGGACCGGGCCACCAGCACCGCGAGCGGCGCTCCGAGCAGCGCCGTCATCACGACGAGGTTCGTGGCGACGAAGACCCGCTCGACACCGGTTCGGACCCGTCGGGCGGTGTCACGCGCCGATCGCAACCGGAGGGCCACGCCGTGCCGGCCCTCGGCCCGCCCGACCACCACGAGCACCGCGGCGACCGCGATCACCTGCACGACGGACAGCGCCGCCGCGGTGCGCAGGTTCAACAGCTCCGCCGTCTGGCGGTAGATCTCGGTCTCCAGCGTCGATCGGGTCGGGCCGCCCAGGATGAGGATCACGCCGAACGACGTGAACGTGAACAAGAACACGATCGCCGCCGCGCCGAGCAGCGCCGGGCGCAGCGCCGGGAGCACCACGTTGGTGAACGCCCGGAACCGGCTGGCGCCGAGGACCCGGGCCGCGTCGTCCTGCTGGGGGTCGAGATGGGTCCAGAAGCCCCCCACGATGCGCACCACGACCGCGTAGTTGAAGAAGACGTGGGCGAGCACGATGGCGCCCAGCGACGGATGGAACCCGAGCGCCAAGAACGCGGATCCGACCACCACGGTGGGGAGCACGAACGGGATCACGATCGCGGCGCGTAGGAGCGCCCGGCCCGGGAACCGGAACCGGCTGACGACGTACGCCGCCGGGAGCGCGATCACGACCGTCAGCAGGGTCGAGAGCGCGGCCTGCCACAGGGTGAACCAGGCGATCCCCCGGAGGCTCGGGTTCGTGAACACGTCCCCGACCGGCCCGAGATCGACGTGACCTCCCGGCGCGAGACCGCGCGCGAGGATCGCCCCGACCGGATAGGCGAAGAACAGCCCGAGGAAGCCCAGCGGGACCGCGACGAGCGCGACCCGGCCGGCCCGGGCCGCGAGTCGTGTCACCGCAGCACGGTGGCGGTCCACTCGTTGATCCACCGCTCCCGGCTCCGACCGATCTGGGCCGCCGGGATCGACAGCGGGTTGGTCGTCACCTGGGCGAACTTGGTGAACACCGCCGGCAGCGGCGTGCCGTCACGCACCGGGAACACGTACATCTGCAGCGGCATGTCGGCCTGGAAGCGTTGCGAGAGCATGAAGTCGACGAGCTTGCGCGCCGCCGCGACATGCGTCGTCGTCTTGAGGACGCCGACGAACTCGATCTGGCGGAAGCACGACGAGAGCATCGTGCCGATCGGCGACTGCGCCGGCTGCGGGCTCGCGTTGACGACCGCCGCCGGGGGACTCGACGCGTACGACACAACGAGCGGGATCGTGCCGTTGCCGCCCCCCGCGGTGAACGAGCCGTTGTAGGCCTGGTCCCACCCGTCGACCACCTGGACCCCGTTCGCGCGCAGCTTCGCCCAGTAGGCCCGCCAGCCGCGCTCCCCGTACCGGGCGATCGTCGCCAGGACGAACGCCAGCCCCGGCGACGACGTCGCCGGGTTCTCGACCACCAGGCGGCCCTTGTACGCCGGCTTCGTCAGGTCGTCGAGCGACGTCGGGACCGGGATCTGATGGGAGGAGAACCACGTCTTGTCGTAGTTGATGCAGACGTCACCGTGGTCGATCGGCGTCACGCGATGCTGGGGGTCGAGCTGATAGGTCGAGGGAACCGACGAGAGCTGCAGCGACTGGTACGGCTGGAAGATCCCGGCGTCGAGGGCCCTCGACAGGAACGTGTTGTCGAGACCGTAGAAGGCGTCGCCGATGGGGCTGGTCTTGGTCAGGATCACCTGGTTCAACGCCGCGCCGGCGTCCCCGGACGGGAGCACCTCGACGTTGATCCCGGTCTGTTTCGTGAACGCGGCGAGCACGCTCTTCGACACCGCGAACGAATCGTGGGTGACGAGCCGGATCGTCACCGGGGGAGGCGACGCGGCCTGGGCTGGCGTCGCCGCCGCGAGCAGGGTCAGCGAGACGGCCAGGACGGCAAGACGTTTCATGTTTCCTCCAGCGCCTGAGGGCAGATTGCGAGCAAGGTTCCGGTCCGGACGCGGATCCGGGCCGACGGGGCGACGAACTCGTTGCTGACCCCGCGGGTGGTGCCGACGTCGAGGTCCTCGTCGTTCAGCGGGTACCGGAGGCCCTCGGTGCGGATCCCGACGGCGGGGCCCCCGAGCGGGACGAGGGTCAGCAGCGAACCTGGCCGGCCGGTGACGACGACGTCGTCGTGCACCACGGTGACGTAGGCGGAGCCGATCCAGCCGTCGAGCCTGATTCCCCGGAACCGGGGGGAGGCGAGGACCGCGAGGTTCGCGAGGAGGTGGTCGAGGCGCCCGCCCGCACCGCCGACGACGGTGACGGCCTGGGCCCCGCGGACCAGCGCCGCGGCGAGGGCCAGCTCGAGGTCGGTCTCGTCCTT
>DAIMHT010000129.1:0-2596 GCA_036723155.1 Actinomycetota bacterium | reverse complement strand
TCCCTTCGCCGGCATTACCCGGATCAGGTTCGAGGGGTCGGCGACGCCGTGACCGTCCGCGCCCATCGGTGCGGACCGCGGTCCATGTCGCCCTCTCAGCCCGGATGGCCCGAGCTCCCCGTGGGACGCGTAGCGTACCGCTCGTGCCCCGGTTTCGCCTTCGTGTCTTCGCGCCCGCAGCCCTGCTGATCGTCGCCGCCGCGTGCGGCAACAACAACACCGCGATCGGGGGGTCGGCGACCAACACGTCGGCTCGGTCCACGACGACGACGGCGCCGCCGGTCTCCAACGGGGTGCTGCACATCGTCCCGGCCACGTGGACGCTCCCGGTGCCCTTGTCGCGGGAGGTGCTCCTCACCGACGGTCATCAGCTGGTGGGCCTCGGAGGGTTGAACGCGGCGAAGGTGTCCAGCCCCGGGGTGTTCACCATCGATCCCGCCTCCGGCAAGGCGACGCCGTTTGGGACTCTGAGCCCCGCGGTCCACGACGCGGCCGGCGCGTTCCTCAACGGCAAGTACGTCGTGTTCGCCGGCGGGACCGGCCTCACGCCGGCGATCACGAACATCGTGCAGGCCGTCCCCGGAGGTGGGGGTAACGCGCAGAACATCGGGACGCTCCCGCAGCCACGGGCCGATCTCGCGGCGGCGGTCGTGGACAACACCGCGTATGTCGTCGCCGGAAGCCAGGAAACCCAGAGCTTCTTCCCGTCGGTGCTGGCCAGCACCGACGGCGCGACCTGGCGGACGGCAGGGACGATCTCCACGCCGGTCCGGTACCCCGCGGTCACCGCCGTGAGCGGCGCCGTCTACATCATCGGCGGCGTCACGAGCTCCGGTGCCGACACCACCGCGGTGCAGCGGTACGACCCCAAGACCGGTACCACCACGGTGATCGCGCAGCTGCCCGCCGCGACGTCCCACGCCAGCGCGGTGGCGCTCGGCACGTCGATCTACGTGCTCGGCGGCTTCGTGAACAACACGGTCTCCAACCAGGTCGTGCGGGTCGACCTCGGGACCGGCGCGGTCTCGCAGGCGGGGACGCTGCCCGCCCCGCTCTCCGACGCCGCAGTCACGACGATCGGCCCGCTGGCGTATCTCGCGGGCGGGCAGGGCCCGGACAGCGCTCCGGTGAGCACCGTGTACGCGCTGGCCCTCGGGAATACCTGAGCCGCGCCGGACCGGCGGTCACGCGCCGCGGGCGATCCACTCGTCGAGGTGCGGGGCTTCGTCTCCGATCGTCGTCGACTCGCCGTGACCGGGCGCGACGACCGTCTCGGCGGGCAGGGCGAAGAGCTTGGTGCGGATCGACTCGATGATCGTCGGGAAGTCGGAGTAGGACCGACCGGTCGCACCGGGTCCACCCCGGAAGAGGGTGTCGCCGGCGAAGAGGCGCGTGCCGAGCCGGTCGTGCAGACAGATCCCGCCCGGGCTGTGTCCTGGGGTGTGCAACACGGTGAGCTCGGTGCCGGCGACGTGCCAGCGGTCCCCGTCGTTGAGGGTGCCGTCGGGCGGATCGTGCGGGTACACCACATCCCAGAGCATCCGATCCGCGGGGTGCAACAGCACCGGGGGCCGACCGACGCGCGCGGCGAGGGCCGCGGCGGCGTTGATGTGGTCGTTGTGCCCGTGGGTGCACACGATGGCGACGACCGTGCGGCCGCCGACCCCCTCGGCGATCGGCGCGGCGTCGTGCGCGGCGTCGACGACGAGCACCTCGTCGTCGTCGCCGATGATCCAGATGTTGTTCTCGACCTCGAAGTCGTCGCCATCGAGGGAGAAGACCCCGGTCGTCGTGACCAGCTCGACCCGGGCGGTCATTCGAACACCACGACCGACCGCAGCACCTCACCTCGCTGCATCCGAGCGAACGCCTCCTCGACCCCGTCGAGGGGGATGGTCTCGGACACGAACCGGTCCAACGGGAACTTGCCCTGCAGCGCGAGGTCGATCAGGGCCGGGAAGTCACGAGACGGAAGGCAGTCCCCGTACCAGGACGGCTTGAGCGCGCCGCCCCGACCGAAGAAGTCGATCATGGGGATCGCGGGGAACGGCATCTCGGGGCCTGGGACCCCGACCTGCACCACCGTTCCGGCCAGGTCGCGGGCGTAGAAGGCCTGTTCGAGCACGGCCGGGTTCCCGACCGCCTCGATGCAGACGTCCGCACCCAAGCCGTCGGTGAGGTCCCGGATTCGCTCCACGGGGTCGGTGTTTGCGGCGTCGACCACGTCGGTGGCGCCGAACTCCCGGGCCCAGTCGAGCTTGCGGGTGTCGACATCGACCGCGATCACCTGGCGGGCCCCGGCGAGCACCGACGCCGCGATCGCCGCGTTCCCGACGCCGCCGCAGCCGAAGACGGCCACGGTGTCGCCGCGCCCGACACCACCGGTGAAGGTGGCAGCCCCGAACCCCGCCATCACCCCGCACCCCACGAGACCGGCCGCGGCGGGCTCGATGCGCCGATCCACCGGTGTGCATTGTCCGGCGGCGACCAGGGTGCGTTCCGCGAACGCCCCGATCCCCAACGCGGGGCTGAGCGGGGTGCCGTCCGTCCGGGTCATCGGCTGCGACGCGTTGTGGGTGTTGAAGCAGTACCAGGG
>DAIMHT010000128.1:0-5106 GCA_036723155.1 Actinomycetota bacterium | reverse complement strand
AACTGCGAGAGCAGCGGCCCAGGCCTGCGCATGAAGCCTCCAGATTGGCACAGGCGACCCGTCATCTTGCGTTCGCGCCCGCCGCCATTGGCCTGTCGGGCCCGGCCCGGGTGTCGCACCCCCTCGGTAGCCTCCGCCAGGTGCGTCCACCGCGGGTCGAGGGAGAAGCCCTCCCGGTCCCACCGGTCGCGGCCGCCGCCGGCCCACCGGCCCGGGAGGCGCTCTGGGGCCTGGTCGGCGACGCCAAGCACGGCGACCCGCTCACCCCCGTCACCGTGGCGGTCCCGTCGCCGTACGCCGGCTTGTCACTCCGCCGGGAGCTGGGGCAACGAGCGGGGCTGGTCAACGTGCGGTTCCTGGCCCTGGCGCGGATCGCCGAGCTCCTCGGCGCCCCCCTGCTCGCCGAGGACGGTCAGGTCCCCCTCACCGGGGCCCGCCGCGCCGAGGCGGTCCACGCCGCGCTCCGCGCCATCCCGGGCCCGTTCGCCGCCGTGGCCGCGCAACGCAGCACCGAGGAGCGCCTCAGCGCCACGTTCGCCGACCTGCGCCGCGCGCCCGAGTCGACCCTCGACGCGCTCACCCGGCGCGGCTCGTCGGCCGCGGCGGTCGCGGTGCTCTACCAACGGTTCCGTGAGCTGACGGCGCGCTCCTACGACGAGGAGGATCTCGCCCGGGCCGCCGCCGACGTGGTCCGCGACGGCACGCCGGCGCTCGACGAGCTGGGGACCGTCATCCTCTTTCTCCCCCGCGCCCTCTCGGTGGGCGAATCGGAGCTCGCGACCGCGCTCGCCGAGCAGCATCGTCTCCTCGCAGTCGTCGCGGCGACAACCGACGATGACGCGCCGGTCGCGGACCGGATCGTCCAAGCCGCCGACCCCGACGACGAGGCGCGGGCGGCGATCCGCCGGCTCCTCGACCGCGCCGAGGCCGGGGTCCCGTTCCATCGGCTGGCGATCCTCTATACGGTCGCCGATCCGTACGCGCGGGTCGTGCCCGAGCTGCTCCAGAGCGCCGAGATCCCGTGGACCGGCCCCTCGCCCCGCCCGCTGGGCGATTCCGTGGCCGGCCGCGTCCTGGCCGGCGTCCTCGACCTGATCGACGCCGACTTCGCTCGCGACGCGGTCGCGGCCTGGCTCGCGTCCGGTCCCATCCTCGACCGGTCGGGACACCGGGTGCCGGGGACCCGATGGGACCTCGTGTCCCGCGAGGCCGGGATCGTCGCCGGCGCCGACCAGTGGCGCGAACACCTGACCAGACGGCACCACGAACTCGACCACGAGCTGGCGCGCCTCGACGACGACGAGCCCGACTGGCGCGTCGGTCGCCTCGAGCGCGACCGCGACCAGGTGGGTGCCCTCGAGGTCTTCGTCGACGAGCTCTTCGACCTGGCTCGGGTGCCGGTCCCGACGAGCTGGTCCACGCTGACCCGCTGGGCGCGGGCCCTGCTCGCCCGATACCTCGGCGGCGAAGGCCAGCGCTGGGACTGGCCGGAACGGGAGCTCGACGCGGCCCGGCGCCTCGACGCGGCCCTCGACGACCTCGCCGGCCTCGACGAGCTCGGTACCGACGTGGACCTGGCCCGGTTCCGTGACGCGCTCGAGACCGCGCTGGAGAGCTCGACCACCCATGTCGGCCGGTTCGGCACCGGCATCTTCGTCGGCCCACTCCACACTGCGGTCGGAACCGACTTCGCCACCATCGCCGTCGTCGGCGGCTTCGAAGGCGCCCTGCCCTCCCGAGGACGCGACGACCCCTTCCTTCCTGACGACGATCGAGTCGCGGTCGGCACGTTGGTCACGACGGCCGATCGCCGCGCCGAGGGCCGCGGCGACTACCTCGCCGCGCTCGCGGCCGCCGACGAGACCATGCTCTGCTTCCCCCGGGCCGACCCGCGCGCCCAACAGGGACGGCTCCCCGCCCGCTGGCTCCTCGACACCGCCAGTGTCCACGCCGGGCGAGCCGTGACGGCCGAGGAGCTGCGCACACTCGAGTCGCAGCCATGGCTCGAGGTCGTCGCCTCCTTCGAGCAAGGGATCACGTCGGACGTCGAACCCGGATCGCTCACCGAGCGGGACCTGCGGAGCCTCTGCGAGTGGCGCAACACCCACCATCGCCTCGCCGACCATCCACTCGTTCAGGGCGCGCTGGGCCGCGGCTTCGCCCTCGCCGCCGGTCGGTCCTCGAGCCGGTTCACCGCGTTCAGCGGCAACGTCGGTGCCTCGGCGCTCCTCGCGCACGGCCCCGACCGGCCGGTCGGGGCCACCTCCTTCGAGAATTGGGCCGTGTGCCCGTTTCGATATCTCCTCGGCCGGGTCCTGCGGGTGCACGAGGTGGCGCGACCCGAGGCCACGGAGACCATCAGCGCGCTCGACGAGGGGACCTTGCTGCACGCCATCCTCGAGGCGTTCGTGCGCGAGCAACCCCCGCCGTCACCGGCGCACCACTGGACGCCCGCGGACCGGGCCCGCATGCGCGAGATCGTCGCCCAACACTGCGACGACGCCCGAGCGCGCGGGATCACCGGTCGAGACTTGTTGTGGCGGCTGGCCCGACGCCGCATCGAGCGCACCGCGCTGCACTTCTTGACCATCGATGCCGCCTTCCGCGAGGCGTTCCAGGCCGTTCCCACTGCGACCGACCTCGAAGTCCCCTTCGGCATGGACGGTCGGGCGGGTGTCACGGTGGCGCTCTCGGGTGATCGCAGCGTCACGTTCCGCGGCCGCATCGACCGCGTCGACCGGTCTCCCGACCACGGACGGGTCGTGGTCTACGACTACAAGACCGGTCGGGTCCGAGACCACGAGCTCGACGTCGACCCCGTCGGCGCCGGTCAACGACTCCAACTCCCGATCTATGGGCTCGCCGCCGCCGCCGCCGATCCCGAGCACGACGCCGAGGACGTGCACGCCTACTACTGGTACACCCAAGCCGAGACGCTCGATGACGCTCGCGAGGGATACCGGCTCGATGAGTCGGTGCGGGCCCGCTTCGTCGACGTCGTCGACACCATCGTCGACGGGATCGACGGCGGCTGCTTCCCGGCGTCACCGGGTGATCGCGACTTTGACGTCCGCGTGCGACGCGAGGCGTTCCGGAACTGCCTGTACTGCCCGTACGACCGGCTCTGCCCGCTGGATCGGGGCTCGGCGTGGGAACGGCAGTCGTCGGACGAGGCGATGGAGCCGTTCCGGCGTCTCCAGCCCGACGACGAGTCGGGCGACGGTCCCGACGGTGAGCTGTGACGTCCCCGCGTGATGTCCGGGCACGGGACCGCATCCGAGATGCCCATGATGTGAGCCTCTTCGTCGAAGCGGGGGCGGGAACCGGAAAGACGAGCGCGCTCGTCGACCGCGTCGTCGCGCTCGTCGCGCGAGGCGACGTCGAGCTCCGTCACGTCGCGGCGATCACGTTCACCGAAGCCGCCGCGTCGGAGCTGCGCGACCGCGTCCGGGGCGCGTTGGAAGCCGTCGCCAACGGTCGCGACGAGCGCTACCCCGACGACCGGGTCCAGCGACGGTGCCGCGACGGCCTCCATCAGCTCGACGACGCCGCGCTCACCACGCTGCACGGCTTCGCGCAGCGGATCCTGAGTGACCACCCGTTCGAGATCGGTCTCCCGCCGGGCTTCGCGGTCCTCGAGGAGATCGAGGCCAGCGTGGTGTTCGATCAGCGGTGGGCGGCGTTCGTCGATGCCCTGTTCGCCGATCCGGCCGTCGAACCCGCGTTGACGGTGTGGCTGGCCGGAGGACTGTCCGTCGACAAGCTCCGGCCGGTCGCGGAGCAGCTGGGCCGGTCGTACGACCGTCTCCCCGACGCGGTGCCTCCGCCCCCCGACGTCCAACCGCCGCGGCTGGCCGAGCTCGGGACCGCGCTCGAATCCCTCGCCGCACTCCGACAGCGCGACTGCCATGACGACGACGACCTCCTCGCGGCGCACATCGACACCGTGACGATCGCCCGCCAATGGCTCGCTGACGCGACGGACCCGCTCGATGTCCTGGACGCGCTCAACGCGGTCCCGAAGCTCAACTGCAGCCGGGGCCAGAAGGGGTGTTGGGGGGACGTGACCGCGGCGCGGACGGCTTGCGCCGAGGCGGAAGCGCTCCGCGTCGACGTCGTCGACCAACCTCGCCGCGACGCCCTGGCGGTGCTCCTCGGTCGCCTCATCACCTTCGCCCGCGACTCGGCCGATCTCCGCCGGCGGGAGGGGCGCCTCGAGTTCCACGACTTGTTGGTGCTGGCCCGCGACCTCCTCCGCGACCACCCCGACGCCCGGCGGACGGTCGTGGCGCGTTATCAGGTTCTGCTGCTCGACGAGTTCCAAGACACCGATCCCCTCCAGATCGAGATCGCCGCGCTGCTCACGGCAGATGAAGCCGACGTGTCCACGCGCCGGTGGTCCGACGTGCGGGTCCGGCCGGGCGCGCTCACCCTCGTCGGTGACCCCAAGCAGTCGATCTACCGGTTCCGCCGGGCCGACCTGCGGGTGTACGACGAAGCCCGCCGCCAGCTCGGCCTCGAACCGGTCGCGCTCACCGAGAACTTCCGGTCGGTCCCGGCGATCCTCGAGACCGTCAACGTGGTGTTCGAGGAGCTGCTCGCCGAGTCCCCCGGCGTTCAGGCGGCGCATGTCCTGCTGTACCCGCACCGTCCCCCGGTCGAGACGACCCGGATCGTCACCATCGGCGCCGCGCACGACACCCTCATGTCGGAGGTCCGAGAGTCCGAGGCCGCCGACGTCGCTGCGATGGTCCAACAGATCGTGGCCGAGCGGTGGCCGGTCCAGGACCCGGGCGACGGCTCGATCCGCCCGGCCCGAGAACGCGACATCGCGCTCCTGATCCCGACCCGGACCGTGCTCCCTGCGCTCGAAGCCGCGCTCGAAGACGCCGACATCCCGGTACGGGTCGAGAGTCAGAGCCTCGTCTACTCCACGGCCGAGGTGCGAGACCTCCTGGCGGTGCTCAGCGCCATCGAGGACCCGACCGACGAGGTCTCGATCGTGGCGTCGTTGCGTTCACCCGCGTACGGGTGCAGCGACGCCGACCTCGTCGCGCATGTCGAGGCCGGGGGCCGCTGGGACTATCGACGCGACCCGCCACCGGG
>DAIMHT010000127.1:0-5142 GCA_036723155.1 Actinomycetota bacterium | reverse complement strand
AGCGGTGTGCCGCTGACCGCGACCGGTGCGATCTCGACCTGGCCCGGCTTGACGCCACCGCCGGAGCTGCCGCTCCCACCGCCTGCGCTCAGCACCACGGCGAGGATACCGGCGAGCACGACCGCGGCCCCCACCACCCACCAGGGCCAGTTCAGCCCCGGCGACACGGGGGGTCGTCGGACCCCACCGCGGATCTTCGCCGGACGGCGCGGGTTGGGGCTCACGAGGTCTCCTTCGGAAGGTGGCCGGACCAGGCCCGGTCGACGAGCAGCAGCGCGCCGATGAGCAAGAACGCGCTCATCGCCATGAACGCCAACGTGATGTACCCCAGTTCCTCGAAATAGGGGACCGCGCAGGGCGCCGCGAGGGAACACGACGTCGACGCGGCAATGGACGGGACTCGCTCGACCAGCCAGTGGTAGAGCCCCAGGGGCGCGCCGACGGCGACGAGGGGCGCGGCGTACCACCCCGCGGCCCGGTCACGCCGGAGGACGCCGACCGCGAGCACCGCGACCAATGGGTACATGCAGATGCGCTGGAACCAGCACAGCTCGCAGGGGGTGAAGCCGACGACCTGTGAGTAGTACAGGCTGCCCGCGGTGGCCGTGGCCGCGACGAGCAGCGCCAGCCCCCGGGCGTTCGGGCCGACGGCCCGGACCACCCGGTCGGCGAGGCGTCGCCCCGGAGCGGAGACCAGCGCGCCCACGCCGACCGCGGCGAGGCCGACCACGGCGGCGTTGGCGAGAAGGGTGAGGACCGTGAAGAACGTGTTCGCGGTCGTCGGATCGTGCATTTGAGCCTCACCGGACGGGACGAGCCGAGGACGGACCCGTCATCGGTGCGACCGATCCAACATGCGCAGGGGGCTCACCGGCCCAGTATCGCCTCCGAGGCTCGAATCGTCGGCGCGGGGACGACCTGCGATCTCAGTTGGATCACAGGCGCGTCGGGTCGAGCAGGTACCGGAGCAGCTGATGATTCCCCGCTCCCCATCGTCGAGCCTCGAGTCCCACCTCGGCTGCGCCCCCGAAGCGCAGGAACAGCCGCGTCGCCGCCAGCTTCGCCGACGTGGTGACCGTCGTGGCGGTTCGGTCCCAGACGCCGATGAGCGCACCGACGTCGTCCCCCTCAGCCGCGAACGCGTAGACCCGGGTCGCGGTGACGGCCAGCCAGGTGCGGGGCGGAAACCCGGTTTGCGGTGCGCCGTCGGGGGCGTGGCGTCCGACGCGCCGACCGATGGCGGACCCCAGCCGTCCGTTCGGGGGCCCGAACCTCGACGCGGTCCCGGTGCCCGCGGCGGACACGGAGCCGGCGGCGAGGACCTGCTCTGGGATGTGGTCCTGGACGAGCGCCCGAGTCCGGGCGGCGTGACGGTCCGCGAGGGCCACGAGCGAAACCTCCCGTTCCGCTTCGGGTCGGGGTTAGGGGGCGACGGGCGTCGGGGTGCGGGCGGCGGGTGCCGTGGGGCTGATCTTGGCCAGGAGCGTGACCAGCTGCCGGCGTTCGGCGCTGGTGAGGTCGTCGAAGACCGTCAGTGTCGCGAACATCTGCTCGTCGATCGTGGTCCGGGCGGCCCGGCCGGCGTCGGTGAGCACGAGGAGCTTCACCCGGCGGTCGTCGACGTGGGGTTGGCGGGCGAGCAGGCCGCGGGCCTCGAGGCCGTCCACCACGCCGGTGATGTTCGAGGAGTCGAGGCCCAGCTGCTCGGCGAGTGAACCCGTCGGGAGGGGCTGCTCGAGGCGCCACAGGGCTCGCAGCTGGAGGAACGACAGGTCGTGGTCGGCCGCGAGCTCGGTGGCGTGTGCTCGGAGGCGGCGCACCACCGCGAACAGCTGATCGGCCAGCTGGCGGGGCGATTCCGGGGGCGCCCCGGACGCCGTCTCCCGCTGATAGCTGTCCATGACCGTAACGGTATAGTACCGACGTTCGGTCGGCATCGATCATCGAGAGGAGCAGGCCCGGGTGACGGAGGCAGCGTCGGTCGAGGTCATGGGCCTGGAGAAGCGCTACGGCGACCTCGAAGCCGTCCGGGGCGTGACGTTCGACGTCGCGCCCGGGGAGACCTTCGGGTTCCTCGGCCCGAACGGGGCGGGCAAGTCGACGACCATCTCGATGCTCTGCACGTTGATCACCCCGACGGGCGGGTCGGCCCGGGTGGCGGGCTTCGACGTCGTCGGGAACCCGCTCGGCGTCCGGCGCCGGATCGGCCTGGTGTTCCAGGACCCGACCCTCGACGAGTACCTGACCGCGTACGAGAACCTGCAGTTCCACGCCGAGCTGTACCGGGTCCCCCGCGAACGGGCGGTCGAGCGGATCCAGGCTGTGCTCGAGATGGTCGGCCTGTGGGAGCGACGGTCCAGCCTGGTCCGGACGTTCTCGGGGGGCATGAAGCGACGGCTCGAGATCGCCCGGGGGCTGTTGCACTCGCCGCGGGTCTTGTTCCTCGACGAGCCGACGGTGGGGCTCGACCCCCAGACGCGGGTGCACATCTGGGACTACATCCAAGGTCTGCGGGACCGGGAGGACATCACGATCTTCCTCACGACCCACTACATGGACGAAGCCGAGTTCTGCGACCGCATCGCGATCATCGACAACGGTGAGATCGTGGTGATGGACACGCCCGACGCGCTGAAGGCCGCGGTCGGCAAGGATCGCATCGAGGTTCGCACCGAGGACGACGACGCCGCCCGCCGGGCGCTCGGCGAGCGCTTCGGGATCGAGGCCACCGCCACGTCGGACGGGCTGATGTTCCACGTCGCCGCGGGGGAGGAGTTCGTGCCCCGCCTGTTCGCGGAGCTCGGCGTCGGCATCAAGGCGGTGTCCATCGCCCGCCCGACGCTCGACGACGTCTTCATGCGCTACACCGGCCGCACCATCCGCGACGCCGAGGCGTCGACGGCCGAGAAGCTGATGACCAACCCCATGCTCCGGGCCCGGAGAGGCCGATGAGCGCCCCCACCACCGCCCGGACCGGGACGGTCCACCAGTACGCCCCCGTCGTGGAGCTGGAGAGCGCGACCTGGCTCGACGACCTGCGAGCGGCGAGGGTCGTGTGGAAGCGGGAGATCATCCGCTTCTCCCGGAACCGCATCCGGATCGTGACGTCGCTGGCCCAGCCGGTCCTGTTCCTGTTCGTCCTCGGCACCGGCCTCGGGACGGTGGTCAAGACCTCGGGCCACTTCGACTTCCGGACGTTCATGTTCCCGGGCGTCATCGCCATGACGATCCTGTTCACCGCGATCTTCTCCGCGGTGTCGATCGTGTGGGACCGAGAGTTCGGGTTCCTGCGCGAGATGCTCGTCGCCCCGGTCCGGCGGGGAGCGATCATGATCGGCAAGTGCGCCGGTGGCGCGACCGTCGCGACGCTGCAGGGCCTCATCATGCTGGTCCTCGCCGGCCTCGTGCACGTCCCGTACTCACCGGTGATGCTGGGGAAGCTCGTCGTGATGATGGTCATCACCGCGACGATGCTCACCGCCTTCGGTCTGTTCCTCGCGGCGAGGATCCAGGAGATCGAGTCGTTCCAGGTCGTGATGCAGCTGTTCGTCCTGCCGATCTTCTTCCTTGCCGGCGCGGTGTTTCCCATCGCCAAGCTGCCCAGCTGGCTCGCGATCCTGACCCGGTTCGACCCGCTCAGCTACGCCGTCGACCCGATGCGCCGCACCGTCTTCACCGCGGTCCACGCACCGCCGTCGGTGGTCCGGACGCTCAGCCCCGGGATGTCGTGGTTCGGGTGGCGGCTCCCCACCCTGCTCGAGCTGGCCATCGCGGTCACCGTCGCGGCCCTGCTGCTGACCGGCGCCGTCTACCAGTTCACCCGCAAGGAGTAACGCCGACCGACCGGATCGCCCCGGGTCCGGGTGCCCGGGCCCGGCCGTGGGAACAGGTTCGAGCCGACGGCGTTGAAGAGGGCACGCCCACGCGTCCTGTGCCCGGAGCCGCCGCCGTGCCCGTCCCGATGCCCACCGACCAGACGATCAACCTGGAGCCTCCCTCCGCCGAGGAGGTGCAGCTCCTCGCCCGCGGGATCATCGCCGCGGTCAGCCCGCCCGGCGGTCTCACCGAGCTCCAATCCACGCTGATGAACGCCACCTTCGACGCCATGACCGGCCACACCCCGGTCCCACCGCTGACCCCGGTCACGTGCGAGGAGTTCGCCGAGGGGCTGTGGCGTCGCGACGAGGGGTTCCGCACCCGGATCGTGCAGGTCATGCTGCTCGGCGCGTTGGTGCTCCGGCCCATCCCCCCGGAGGTCACCGATCGGGTCGCGGCGTTCGCCCGGGAGCTCGGCGTCGACGACGGCATGCTCCCGGTGGCGCAAGAGTTCGCCCACGGCAGCCTGGGGCTGGCCTCGCTCGACTTCCAGCGCAACGGGTACACCGCCGAGTGGTCCGAGGAACGCCAGTCGGTGCTCCACACCAGCCGCCCGCTCGCCGACGCGTGGGACCTCTCGGTCCAAGACCCCGCGCTGGCGGCCTGCTGGACCGCGCTCGAGGCGCTTCCCGATGGGACCCTGGGCCGGCGCGTCGCCGACTTCTACCGAGCCCGAGGGTTCACCTATCCCGGGCTGCCGGGCTCCGCACCCCCGCTGCTCGCCCAACACGACTGGGTCCACGTCCTCGCCGACTACGGCACCACCGTCGAGTCCGAGCTGGAGGTGTTCGCGTTCATCGCCCGCGCCAACGACGACCCCCGGGCGTTCAGCTTGCTGGCGATGGTGGTCTCGCTGTTCGAGACCGGCTACCTCCGGGCGGGCGCGGGCCTGTTCGAGGCGTCGCCGGGGCAGCTGTCGCGCCAGGGTGTCGCGGTGCGGCTCGCCGACGCGATGCGACGCGGCGCGCTGACCCCCGGGACCCACGACTTCCTGGCGACCGACTGGTTCGAGTTGGCGCCGTTCACGGTGGAGGAGGTCCGGTCCCGCTTCGGGGTCGTTCCGAAGCGTGACGCCGCGCTCGCGGCCGGGTCGGTCGGGCCGTGGGAGCCGGGTGGCATCAGCGCGTTCCAGTGGCGCTGCGGTGAGGAGCAGGCCCGACGCGAGGGACGCGCCTACGAGCCGTTCGGCGCCGCGGTGATCTGATCAGGCGGCGACGGTCACCCGGGCGAGGACCCGGGCCTCGTCGCCGTGGTCGTGGTGGGCCC
>DAIMHT010000126.1:0-5232 GCA_036723155.1 Actinomycetota bacterium | reverse complement strand
GTGAGCGGCGACGCGATCCCGTAGTCCTCGATGACGCGCTTGTCGGTGTCGGCGAGCAACGCGAACTTGAACCCTTCTTGCTCGGCCCAGCGTTCATGGCTGTCGACGTCTTGGGGAGAGATGGCCAGCACGACCGCGCCGGCCTGCTCGAACACCGCGAAGTCGTCGCGGTACGAGCGCAGCTGGCGAGTTCAGCCGGGGGTGAAGTCGCCGGGATAGAAGGCGAGGACCACCTTCTGCCCGCGGTAGTCCGCGAGGTGGAAGTCCCGACGTTGCCCGTTCTCCACGCCCGGGAGCGTGAAGTCGGGTGCGGGATCACCGACCTTGAGTTTCATGCCATCACCGCCTGGAGGACCTCATCGGGGATGTCGAAGTTGGCGTCGACGCGTTGCACGTCGTCATGATCCTCGAGAGCGTCGATGACGCGCAACACGGCCCGGGCGCTGGTCTCGTCGGTGAGCGGCACCGTGGTGGTGGGCAGCATCGCGAGCTCGGTGCTCGTCACCGGGATGCCCGCGGCGTCGAGGGCGTCACGGACCCGGTGCAGGTCGGAGGGCCCGGTGGTGACCTGCCAGGTGTCGCCGTGATCGGCGATGTCTTCGGCGCCGGCGTCGAGGGCGGCGAGCATGAGGTCGTCTTCGGTGGTGGCGCCGTGCTCGATCAGGAGCACGCCTTTGCGGTCGAACTGCCAGGACACCGCGCCGGGCTCGGCGAGGGAGCCGCCGTGGCGGGTGAAGATGTTCTTGATCTCGGCTCCGGTGCGGTTCCGGTTGTCGGTGAGGCACTCGACGAGTACCGCGACGCCGTTCGGGGCGTACCCCTCGTAGGTGACGGGCTCGTAGCGGACCCCGTCGAGGTCGCCGGTTCCTCGTTTGATGGCCCGATCGATGGTGTCGACGGGCACCGAGGCGTCGCGGGCCTTGCTGACCATGGTGCGCAGCGTCGGGTTGGCGTCGACGTCGGCGCCCCCTTCTCGGGCCGCGACCTCGATCTGGCGGATGAGCTTGGCGAACAGCTTCCCCCGGGCCTGGTCGGCGGCACCTTTCTTGTGCTTGATCGAGTGCCATTTCGAGTGGCCGCTCATGGCGCTCCCTTCATCGGGCCTCGATGGACTGCAGGAACCGTTCGTGGACGCGCAGGTCCCCGGACAACTCGGGATGGAAGGTGGCGCCCCACACCGGCCCCTGGTGACAGAGGACGGGGCGGCCGTCGTGGCGGGCGAGGATCTCGACGTCGGGCCCGGTGCGTTCGAGCTGGGGGGCGCGGATGAACACCCCCGGGAACGGTCCGGTGAGGCCGGCGACGTCGAGGTCGGCTTCGAAGGACTGCAGCTGGGTGCCGTAGCCGTTGCGGCGGACGGTGACGTCGAGCCCGGCGAGGGTCGGCTGGTCGGGGCGGCCGTCGAGGACGTCGGTGGCGAGGAGGATGACGCCGGCGCAGGTGCCGAGGACGGGGAGGCCGTCACGGATCCGCTCCCGGAGCGCGGGGAGCAGCCCCGAGGTGACGAGGAGCTTGCCGATGGTGGTGGATTCGCCGCCGGGGAGGATCAGCGCGTCGAGGGCGGCGAGGCCGGCCGGTGATCGGACCTCGACGGTGTCGACGCCGAGCGCGTCGAGGAGCTCACGATGCTCGCGGAACGCCCCTTGGAGCGCGAGGACGCCGACCTTCATGGCCTGGAGGGCGTGCGTCGGCGCGCACGCTCACCAGCCCCGCTCGGCGAGTTTCACGTCGAGGGTGCTGATCTCTTCGCCGCGCATGGCCTCCCCGAGCCCCCGGGACACCTTGGCCACGATGCCGGCGTCGGCGTAGTGGGTGGTGGCTTCGACGATGGCTTTGGCGCGGACGGCGGGGTCGGCGCTCTTGAAGATGCCGCTGCCGACGAACACCGACTGGGCGCCGAGCTGCATGACGAGCGCGGCGTCGGCGGGGGTGGCGATGCCACCGGCGCAGAAGAGCGGGACGGGGAGCTCGCCGCGCTCGGCGACCTCGATGACGAGCTCGACGGGGGCGCGCAGCTCTTTCGCGGCGGCGTAGCGCTCGGGCTCGTCGGCGACGGTGAGGCGCCGGATCTCGCCGAGGATGGCGCGCAGGTGCCGGACGGCTTCGACGATGTTGCCGGTCCCGGCTTCGCCTTTGGAGCGGATGAGGGCCGCGCCTTCGGAGATGCGGCGGAGGGCTTCGCCGAGGTTGGTGGCCCCGCAGACGAACGGGATGGTGAACTGCCACTTGTCGACGTGGTGGGCCTCGTCGGCGGGGGTGAGGACTTCGCTCTCGTCGATGTAGTCGACGGCGAGGGCTTCGAGGATCTGGGCTTCGGCGAAGTGGCCGATGCGGCACTTGGCCATGACCGGGATGGTGACGGCCTCTTGGATCCCTTCGATCATGGCGGGGTCGCTCATGCGGGCCACGCCGCCGTCGCGGCGGATGTCGGCCGGGACACGCTCGAGGGCCATGACCGCGACCGCGCCGGCGTCTTCGGCGATGCGGGCCTGCTCGGCGGTGACGACGTCCATGATGACGCCGCCGCGGAGCATCTCGGCGAGGCCTCGCTTGACCCGGGCGGTGCCGTGACGGTCGGGGCGGGGATCGGCCACGACCCCACTGTACTGGCCGTCCCCGCGGAACCGGTCGGGGTTGCGCGAGGGCGGCTAGCGGCGGGGGGTGGTGACGTGGACGGGCGCGCCGGTCGGGAGCAGCTCGACCCAGGTGGGGCCGGGACGGAGGGTGATGGGGGCGCCGGACGCGTCGGTGTAGCGGGTCGGGGTGGCGGGATCCGGTTTGGACCAGTGTCCGGTGGTGACGGTGCCGTCGGTCAGGACCCAGGCCGGCTGGTCGGGGGCATCGCCGAGCAGCTGGGCGTCGCCACCGCCGTCGTAGGTGACGAACTGGATGATCACGTTGGTGGGTGCGAGGGGACGTCCGGACGCGGCCCGGTGCGGGGTGGTGCCGTAGGAGCGCAGCCAGGTGTGCGTCGCGGCGCGGTAGGTGTACGTGACGTTGTACGGCGGCGCGAACCCGAGCGTGACCGTCGCCGCGGGGGCGCCGCGGTGCGCCGGGGGCTGGTCGGTGTAGTGGAACAGCGGCGGCGGGGGGACGGGCCGGGCCGGCCGCTGCCAGAGGATCGCGGTGTGGCCGTAGAGGTTGTGCGGCGCGGCGCGGTCCGTGCGGCGGTAGTACGCGGCGCCGGCGTTGGTCTCGTCGACCGAGGTCACGGGCGCGTCGCGGATCAGGGTCTCGTTCACGGCGGTGCCGCCGGAATAGGCGGCGATCCCGCCGAGCGGGGTCACGATGTTGGGGTCCATGGCGCGCACCGAGCGGATGGGTCCGACGTCACCGGGGGTCGTGGAGTTGAACACGGCCCAGAAGCGGGTGATGCCGCCCTCGACTTGCTCCTCGTACACGACGTCGGCGGTGTCGAGGCCGGCTTGGGGTCGCGCGTCGGGGGTGTTCTCGATCTTGACCGCGAGCGCGGGTCGGCGATGGGCGATCCCGGTCGGGTCCGGTCGGCCGGTGAGCGGCGCCACCGCGGCGGTCGGCGCGGCGGCGACGGGTGGGCCCGGGACGGTGGCGGCGAGGACGGCGAGAGCGGCGACGGTCGCGGCGCGGCGCCGCGTCACATCGCTTCGAGGATCTTGATGCGCTCGTCGAGGGGCGGGTGGGTGTCGAACGCCCGGTTGAGCCAGGAGCCTTTGGCGTTCTCCTGGCGGTCGAGGGGCGACTCGATCCAGAGCTGCGCGGTGGCGTGGTTCGCGTGGCGGATGACCGCCTGGTCGGATTGGAGCTTCTTGAGCGCCGAGGCCAGCCCCGGGGGGTACCGGGTCAGCTGCACGCCGGTGGCGTCGGCGAGCAGCTCCCGTTTGCGGCTCATGGCGAACTGCATCATCTGCGCCGCGATGGGGGCGAGGATCAGCAAGAAGATGGAGGCGATGGCGAGGATGATCCCGAGGCCACCGTCGTTGCCTTCGTCGCGGTTCCCGCCGAAGATCCAGAAGCGCAGCCCGATGTTGGCGAGGAGCGCGACCGCGCCGACGGCGATGACCGCGACGGTGGAGGCGAGGATGTCGTAGTTCTTGACGTGGGAGAGCTCGTGGGCGATGACGCCTTCGAGCTCGACGCGGTTCATCTCCTCGAGGAGGCCGGTGGTGACCGCCAGCGCGGCGTGCTTGGGGTTGCGTCCGGTCGCGAACGCGTTCGGTGCCGGGTCGTCGACGACGTAGAGCCGGGGCTTGGGGAGCCCGGCGGCGATGCAGAGCCCTTCGACGAGGTTGTGGTACCGCTGGTACTCGGGGCCGTCGGCGGGTCGGGCCCGAGCCGCGGCGAGCGCGACCTTGTCGGAGTTGTAGTACGAGACGAACCCGAGGATCGCGGCGATGACGAGCGCCACGATCACGCCCGCGACGCCGAAGCCGAGGAGCAGGTCGACCGCGGTGCCGGCCACCGCGATCAAGAGGATGAACGCGAGCAGGATCACCGCGGTGCGGAGCTTGTTGCGGCGGATCTCGCGGTAGAAGTCGGTGCGCGCGAGAGGCTGAAGCGATGGCGGGCTTTGACTCACGTTCGGACCAGTACTGGTGTCAGGTGCACCCGGTCAGAACTGCACCTTGACCGGCCCGGTCGCCTCCGGCTCGGCCTGGAAGTACTCGCGCTTGACGAAGTTGAGGGTGCCGGCGAGGACGTTCCGTGGGAACACCTGGATCTTGTTGTTGTAGTTGAGGACACTGTCGTTGTAGAACTGCCGCGCGTACGCGATGCGGTCCTCGGTGGACGTCAGCTCTTCCTGGAGCTGCAGGAAGTTCTGGTTCGCCTTCAGGTCCGGGTAGGCCTCGGCGACGGCGAAGAGGCTCTTCAAGGCGCCGCTCAGCGCGTTCTCGGCCTGGGCTTGCTGCGCGACGTCGCCGCCTTGCTGGGCGTTCATGGCCTGGCTGCGGGCGTTGGTGACCGCCTCGAACGTCTGGCGCTCGTGGGCGGCGTACCCCTTGACCGTCTCGACCAGGTTCGGGATCAGGTCGTAGCGGCGCTTGAGCTGCACGTCGATCTGGGACCAGGCGTCGTCGACCCGGTTCCGGGTCCGGACCAGCCCGTTGTAGAAGAGGGCCACGCTGAGCAGCAGCAGCACGATGATGGCGACGATGACGATGACAACAACCACAGGAATCCACCTCGTTTTGGCGTCTGCTCGGCATCATACGAGCCTGATGTCGATTCGTCGCTCGCGGGCCTCCGGCTCCGCCG
>DAIMHT010000125.1:0-5254 GCA_036723155.1 Actinomycetota bacterium | reverse complement strand
TGTCGACGTCGGAGCCGAGGTCGGAGAACCCGAACTGCAGGTTGCTGTCGTTGAGGACGACGTTGAGGCCGTACTTGCGGAACCCGGCCTCCATGCCCGCCGCGCACTGCACCGACTGCGGTGCGGTGTACGCCAGGACGGCGACGTTCTTCGCCCCGATCTGCTGCGCGATGAACGCGGGGGCTTCCTGCGAGCAGGTGAAGCAGATGTAGGAGCCCTTCTCGGCGAAGAGGTTCGGGCCGGAATTCCATTCGGCGTTGATGTTCCACCCGAAGGTCGGGACGCCCTTTTGGGCGAGGTAGGGGGCGCCGGCGAAGATCTGGGTCACGACCGGCATGACCGCGAAGACCTTCTTCTCCTCGACGAGGGATCGGATCTCCTGCACGTTCTGCGAGGCGCGGGACTGGTCGTCGAGCTGGGCGACGAGCTTGAACTTCTTGCCGAACACGCCGCCTTTGGCGTTGATGTAGTTGAAGTACGCCTGGACCCCGTCGAAGCCCGAGGCGTAGGGCTGCCCGACGGGGTTGGTCTTCCCGGCGACGCCACCGACGGTGATGGTGTTGCCGGTCACCCCCGGAGTGGTCTGCGCCGAGGCGGGCACCACCCCGGCGACCCCGACGCCGAGCATGGCGACGAGCGAGACGATGACGGACCGGGCGACAGGCTTCCCGTGCACGGTGTTCCCCCCAAGGTCGACCGACTTCGGGCGCACTCTAGCCACGGAACCGCCTGACACTCATGTCAGGTGCGGACCCGAGGCGGCGCCCGGCGCGCGACCATGCGGCGTGCCCCAGACCCTCGTCGCCTTCCACGCCCATCCCGACGACGAGTCCATCGCCACCGGGGGCGTCCTCGCCCAAGCCGCCGACGCCGGGCACCGGGTGGTCCTGGTGGTCGCGACCCGGGGCGAGCTCGGCACCGCCGGGCCCGGTGAGCTGCCCGCCGGCCCCGAGCTCGGCGTCCGACGCACCGAGGAGACCGAACGCGCGGCGCAGATCCTCGGCGTGAGCCGCGTCGAGTTCCTCGGCTACCACGACTCCGGGATGGCCGGCACCCCGACGAACGACACGCCGGGGTCCTTCTGGACCGCGGATGTCGACGAAGCGGCGAAGCGTCTGGCCGCCATCCTCGACGAGGAGCACGCCGACGTGTTGACCGTCTACGACGAGCGGGGCATCTACGACCACCCCGACCACATCCAGGTCCATCGGGTCGGGATCCGGGCCGCGGAGCTGGCCGGCACTCCCCGGGTCTACGAGAGCACCATCGACTCCTCCTACCTCCGGGACCTCATGGAGCACGTCGCCGAGCTCATCCCGGAGGGGCTGCCTGCGGATGCCCCCGACGCGCCGAGCCTCGACCTCGGCGTCGACCCGGCGCGCATCACGACGACCGTGGACGTCTCCGATGTCGTGGACCGCAAGCGGGCCGCGTTGGCGGCCCATGCGAGCCAGGTCGACGAGACCTCCTTCTTCCTGGCGATGCCGGTCGAGGCGTTCCGGGCCGCGTTCCGCTACGAGTGGTTCATCCGCCGGGACGTCCCGCCCGGGACCCGCGAGACGTCGCTGCTCGACCCGTGACGGCGGATCGGTACCGTCGGGGGTGATGACCCGCCGCCGCACCGGTGGTCGCCGCCGCGGTCTCGGGCCCGGCCGTCGGCGATGAGCTGGGCCCTGCTCGGCTTCGGGCTCGGCGCGGCCACCCTGACGATCCCGGCGGTCCGTCCGGTCCGGGTGTGGCTCCTCCTCTTCCCGGCCTTCGTCGTCAGCCTCGTCGCGGCGGAGGTCCCGGGCTGGTGTCTGGCCGTCACCGCCGCCGGGGCCGCGGCCCTGGTCGGCGTGGGGGCGCTGGCCGGTTGGGGTGGCTGGGTCGGCCTCGCCGCGGCCGGGGTCGCCGCGGGGAACCTGGTCCACCAGATGGTCCTAGCCCGACGCGCCGCCGGGATCGTCGACGAGAACGTCGGCGCGCTCGATGGCCGGCACCAGGCGCGGCCGGGGCGGTCGATCGCGGACCGGCTGAGCCCGTTCCGGCTCGGTGACCGGGCCGTCGTCCGGGTCGACGAGGTGCGGTACGCCCCGGGCGCCGGCCGCCGCCACCTCCTCGACGTCTACCGCGCCCGACATGAGGTGAGCGCCGCCCCGGTGCTGCTCCAGATCCACGGCGGAGCGTGGGTCAGCGGCGGGAAGCGCACCCAGGGCCGGCTGCTCATGAACCGGCTCGCCCGAGCCGGCTGGGTGTGCGTCGCGAACAACTACCAGCTCAGCCCGGCGGTGCGGCACCCGGAGCACCTGGTCGACTGCAAGCGCGCGCTGGCCTGGATCCGCGCCCACATCGCCGAGTACGGCGGCGACCCGACCCGCGTCGTGGTCACCGGCGGATCCGCCGGTGGTCACCTCGCGGCGCTGGTCGCTCTGACCGCCAACGACCCGGCGTTCCAACCGGGCTTCGAGACCGTCGACACGTCCGTGCTCGCCTGCGTCCCGATGTACGGCGCGTACTCGCTCACCGAGCTGTTCGCCTGGACCGGGCGAGCCCGTCGGGTCGGCGCGTGGATGGGCCGACTCGTCGCCGGGGGTGACGTCGCGACCGCCCGCGACGTCTTCGACCGGGCGTCGCCGCTCGTCGCCGTGCACGGCGGCGCGCCGCCGTTCCTCGTCATGCACGGCACCGTCGACAACCTCGTCCCGGTCGAGCAAGCCCGCCGGTTCGTGCTGGCCCTGCGCGCGGTCGTGCCGGACACGGTCGTCTACGTCGAGCTGCCGGGCGCGCCCCATGCCTTCGACGTCGTCCGTTCCGTCCGCACGACCGCCGCGCTGGACGGGGTCGAACGGTTCGTCAGCTGGGTGCTCGACGGCGCCGGCGGGGGTTCAGCACCCGCCGCCGGAACCGCAAGGACCGGTCCGACGACCACGGCGCGTACGGCGCCATCGTCAGGCCGGCCAGGCCGAGCAGCACCGAGTCGTAGTTGACGCGCCAGCCGGCGAAGTCGCGCCAGGCGCGCTCCCGGTCGGGGCGCACCGGAACCCCGGCGCCGCCGAGCGCCTGGTAGGCCTCGTCGAACTCGGAGCGGGCGATGCTGATCGGGTCGTCCGGTGCCGGGTCGGGGTCGAACGGGATCGTGTAGAAGCGGGCCAGCTCCCGCAGCGCCAGCGAGCCCGACCGGATGCAGAGCCCCGCTTCCGGGGACCACGGGATCGCCAGGGCCGACTGGGCGAGCGACGCCGCGTCGAGCAGCGCCCCCGCCGACGTGACCCACGAGCGGTCCGGGTTCGGCGACCGGAAGAACACGAGCACCGCCAGCGAGAGGTGCGTCTCGGAGATGTCCGCGAACCACTCCTCCCACTCCGCCCACAGCGCCGGGAGCCGATCGTTCCAGTTGATGGCGTGGTACCGCTGGAGGAGCTCGACCGCGCTCGGGGGCGTCCCCGCCCGGGTGGCGAGCTTCGCCACCGCGAGCTCGCGACGCGAGAACGTGCTGTAGATCGTCGGGAGGTACGCGATGAGCAGCGCCAGGATGCCGAGGCCCGATGCGGCCTCGAAGAAGACGACCACGTAGGTGACAACGTTGTTGGGGGACGCGGCGAAGCCCAAGGTGAAGAACGAGGAGCCGCTCAGCTCGAAGGCGTGCTTCCAGGTCGAGACGCCGAGACCACCCCGGTAGATCAGCGTGAACGCCACGATCAAGAGCGTCATCCAGAAGATCACCAGTGCGAAGAGGCTCAGCGGCCCGTAGAGGGCCATGACCCGATCGCGTGCCTCGTAGCTGCGCCCCTCTCGGGCCAGGAGGTCGAACACTCGCCGGATCGGGATGAACACGATGCGGGCGAGCACCGTGCTCACTCCCCGCGGGAGGACGAAGGTCCGCAACGCGGAATCGAAGACCGCGACCATCAGCGCGACGCCGACCGCGACGAGCGCGACGTTGGCGACGGTGTCCATGGCGGTCAGCCTCTCAGTCCTGGTCCCGGTGGGGCCGGGCCCGGTTTCGCTTCACGTCGCCGCGCCGGCGCTTGGTCTCCATCCGGGCGCGACGCGCCCATCGGGTCGGTCGGGTCGCATGGCGGGGCCGTTGCACGCTGAGCGCGTCGGCGACGCGATCGGCGAGCCGTTCCAGCGCCAGCTCCCGGTTGCGGGCCTGGGAGCGAGTGTCCGCCGCTCGAGCCCGAACGACCGGCCCCAGGCGGGCCAGGAGCAGGGACCGCTGCCGGGGGCCGAGGGACCGGGACCCGGCGACGTCGAACACGACGTCCACGGCCGTGTCAGAGGTGTTGGCGTGCTGACCTCCGGGACCGCCGGAGCGGCTGACCCGGACTTGCACCTCGCTGAGGTCGATCCGGCACGACGGGCTCACCCGCAGCCAGCGCGGCGGCATGGCCGGACCGTACCCGAGCCGGTTCGACCCTCCGGGGTTGCGTTACTGACCAGTAGAGTCCCGGCGGCCGCCATTGACAGCCCGAGCCGGGCTTCTAGAGTGGCGACACCGTGACGGGCGTCACAAGGCCTGCACGTAACACGAGATCACGGGCAACGGGGCGCAGAGCCCCAAATCACTTTGGGGGGACCAAGTGGCCTATCCGGATCGGCATCTTCTTCGTCGCTTGGCGCGACTCGTGGCCATCGTCGCCGCGGTCGGGCTGGCGCTGCCCGCGCTCGCCGGGGGGGCCGGCGCCTCGGCGCCGGCGCGCCCTGGGACCGCCAAGGCCCAGAAGAGCGGAGGGAACCTGACCTTCGGTCTCGAGGCCGAGACGACCGACTACTGCCTGAGCCGGGCCCAGCTCGCGATCTCGGGCATCCAGGTCGTCGCCGCCATCTACGACACCCTGACCGTCCCGAACGACAAGGGTGTCCCCGTCCCCTACCTCGCCAAGTCGGTGACACCGAACTCGGATTCCACCCAGTGGACCATCGGGTTGCGGCCCGGCGTCCAGTTCCAGGACGGGACACCGTTGGACGCGGCCGCGGTCAAGCTCAACCTCGACGCGTACCGCGCCGCGCCCGGCGTGCCGAACAGCGGAATCCTGTTCAAGATCTACCTCGGGTTCATCAGCGACGTGAGCGTCGTCGACCCGATGACGGTGAAGGTGACGTTGAGCACCCCGGTGCCGCAGTTCGCGGCGTACCTGTACTCGACCGGCCGGATGGGGATGATGGCTCCGGCGCAGATCAACGCCGGTGACGCCTGCTCCACCAAGCTGATCGGCACCGGCCCGTTCAAGCTGCAGACGTACCTGCAGAACGAGAAGACCGTCGTGGT
>DAIMHT010000124.1:0-5281 GCA_036723155.1 Actinomycetota bacterium | reverse complement strand
GGTGATCTTGGCGTCGCGCATCATCCGCTCGACCGGGAAGTCGCGGGTGTAGCCGGCACCGCCGAGCACCTGCACCGCGTCGGTGGTGACCTGCATGGCGGTGTCGGAGGCGAACAGCTTGGCCATCGCGGCCGCCGACGCGACGTCAGGAGAACCCGCGTCGAGCATGGAGCAGGCGCGGTAGACGAGGAGGCGGGCAGCTTCGAGGTGGGTCGCCATGTCGGCGAGCATGAACTGGACGCCTTGGAAGTCGGCAATGTGGCTGCCGAACTGGGACCGTTCGGTGGCGTAGCGGGCCGCGACGTCGAGGGCGCCTTGGGCGATGCCGACGGCCTGGGCGCCGATGATGGGCCGGGAGCCGTTGAGGGCCTGCATGGCGTACCCGAAGGCGGCGTTCTCGTCGCCGACGAGCTGGCCGGCGGGGACGGCGACGTCGTCGAGGAGGATCTCGCCGGTCGGTGATCCGCGGACGCCGAGCTTCGATTCGAGCTTGCCGACGCTGAACCCGTCGGTGTCACCCTCGACGACGAAGGCGGAGATCCCACGTCGTCCCTGGTCGGGGTCGGTCTTGGCGAACACGGTGTAGAAGTCGGAGACGCCGGCGTTGGTGATCCAGAACTTGCGGCCCGAGAGGACGTAGTGGTCCCCGTCGCGACGCGCGCGGGTGGAGATCGAGGCGACGTCGCTTCCCGCGTGGGGCTCCGAGAGGCAGTAGGAGCCCTGCCAGTCGCCGGCGACGACCTTCGGGATGACGTGATGCTGCAGGTCAGGGGATCCGTGGTTGAGGATCGCGGCGCTGGCCAAGCGGGTGATGATCACGAACAGCGACGAGGCGGCGTCGACCCGGGCCATCTCTTCGACGAGGACGGCGTAGGCGACCATGTCGGCCCCGTCGCCGCCGTGCTCCTCGGGGTAGGGCAGCCCGATGAAGCCGGAGTGGCGGTACGCCTCGAAGGCCTTCCAGGGGAACTCGGCCCGCTCGTCGGCCTCGGCGGCGTAGGGCGCGACCTGTTCCTCGGCGAAGCGCCGGACCGAGGCCCGGAGCGCTTCGTGCTCATCGGAGAGGACGAATGCGCTCACCCACGGGCAGGATATCCAGCTACCTGACGTCAGCGTCAGCAAACGCGGGGGTCCGCGACGCGGGTTGGACGCGTCGGGTTCAGGCGTCGCCGGGTCGCCAGGCGGCTCGGACCTGGGCCCGCAGCTCCCGGGTTCGGCTGCTCAGGGCTTGGGGGGCGAGGCGCAGGGCGTCGAGGTCGACCGCGTCACAGATGGCTCGGCGGGTGGGGTAGTCGTGGCCGGCTTCGGTGACCGCGGTGGCGCGCCAGACCGCGTCTTCGGGGTCGCAGCCGCCGAGGTAGCCGAGGATGAGGGCGGCGCACTCGAGGTCGGCCATGACCGGTGCGCGGCCGTACGACGCGGCGCGTTTCATGGCGAGCTCGCCGACCACGGCCAGGGCGTCCTCGAGGTGTTCGGTGGGCGCGAGCTGGAGGCGGTCGTGGAGGCGCTCAGCGAGGGTGAGCGCGTAGCCGATGTTGGGTCCGGGGTCGCCGAGGAGCAGGCCGTGGGGCTGTCCGTAGGAGACGACGTCGCCGGGACGGTCGGGGACCCAGGGCCGCGCCGCGGGCATGTGGACCCCGGGGGCGAGGTTGGGCTCCTGGCGGGGGACGTCGTCGAGGGTGGGAGCGACGAACGGATCGGCGGCCACGGTGGTCGTCCTCGCTGCGAGGTGGGCTTCGGGGGTGGGTTACTCGGCGGGCGTGTCGAGGAGGAGACCGTAGACGAGCGAGTCGTAGAGGGCCTGCCAGGACGCTTCGATGATGTTCTCGCTCACACCGATGGTGGTCCAGGATCGGTCCCCGTTGGTGGTGTCGATGAGCACCCGGGTGACCGCGCCGGTGCCTTTTTGGGTGTCGAGGACGCGCACCTTGTAGTCGGTGAGGTGCACCCGGTCGAGGGTGGGGTACCGGGTGCCGAGTGCGGCGCGGAGGGCGGTGTCGAGCGCGTTGATGGGGCCGTTTCCCTCGGCGGCGCGGATGATGCGCTCCCCGTTGACGTGCACCTTGATCGTCGCCTCGGTGCTCACACCTTCGAGGTCGTCCGCGGGTCGATCGTCGGTCATGACCCGGAACGATTCGACTTCGAACCACGGCTGTTCCCAGCCGGTGGCTCGCCGCATCAGGAGCTCGAGGGACCCGTCGGCGACCTCGAAGTGGTAGCCCTCGTGCTCGAGGTGCTTGAGGGTGTCGACGACGTCGTTGACCTGCGGGCCGTCGAGGGTGAGGCCGAGCTCCTTGGCCTTGAGGAGGATCGTGGAGCGGCCCGCGAGCTCGGACACGACGAAGCGGGTGCCGTTGCCGACCTCGTCCGGCGGGACGTGCTCGTAGGCGTCAGGGCGTTTGGCGATGGCGCTGACGTGCAACCCGGCCTTGTGGGCGAACGCGGAGCTGCCCACGTAGGGGGCCTGGGGGTTCAGGGCCATGTTGACGAGCTCGGCGACGTGGTGGGCGACGGGGGTCAGCCGTTCGAGCCGGTCGGGGGGAATGGTCTCGATCCCCATCTTGAGGGTCAGGTTCGGGATGATCGTGGTGAGGTTGCAGTTCCCGGTGCGTTCGCCGTAGCCGTTGATCGTCCCTTGGACCTGGATCGCGCCGCCGCGCACGCCCGCGAGCGCGTTCGCGACGCCGGTGCCGGCGTCGTCGTGGGCGTGGATCGCGACGCCGACGTCGCCACCGAAGTAGTCGACCACGGCCGCGACGATCCGCTCGACATCATGCGGCAGCGTGCCGCCGTTGGTGTCACACAGCACGAGGCGCGACGCCCCCTGCTGGGCCGCACCTTCGAGGACCCGGAGGGAGAACTCGGGGTTGTGCTGGTAGCCGTCGAAGAAGTGCTCGGCGTCGAAGAACACCTCGAGCCCGGCCCCGCGGAGGAACCCGACCGAGTCGGCGACCATCGCGACGCCCTCGTCGAGGGTGGTGCCGAGGGCCTCGGTGACGTGGTAGTCCCAGGTCTTCCCGACGATGCAGACGGTCCCGGTGCCGGCCTCGACGAGGTGACGGAGCGTGTCGTCGGAATCGACCTTGCCCTTCACGCGGCGGGTGGAGCCGAACGCGACCAGGGTCGCGTGCTCGAGCTCCAGCTCGGTGCGGGCCCGGCGGAAGACCTCGTCGTCCTTGGGGTTCGAGCCGGGCCAGCCGGCCTCGATGAAGTCGACGCCGAGCCAGTCGAGCTGCTCGGTGATCCGCAGCTTGTCGTCGACGGTGAGCGAGATTCCTTCCAGCTGGGAGCCGTCGCGCAGGGTGGTGTCGTAGATCTCGACCTTCTGGGGCGCGGTGACGTCAGCCATCGGCGTATTCCAGCCAGTCGGCGTACTTGTCGACCTCACCGTGGACGACGGCGAAGTAGGTCTCTTGGATCTTGCGGGTGATCTCGCCCGGGTCGCCGATCTCGCGGTCGTCGACCTCTCGGATCGGGACCACTTCGGCCGCGGTGCCGCACAGGAATGCCTCGTCGGCGAGGTACAGGTCGGTGCGCAAGAGGTTCTGCTCCCGCACCTCGTAGCCGAAGTCGCGCGCGATCGTCATCACCGAATCCCGGGTGAGCCCCTCGAGCGCGCCGGCGGACAGGGGCGGCGTGAGCAGCACCCCGTTCTTGACGACGAAGACGTTCTCGCCCGTCGCCTCGGCCACGGAGCCGACGGTGTTCAGGAGGATCGCCTCGTCGTAGCCGCCGTGCAGCGCCTCGACCTTGGCCAGGCTCGAGTTGATGTAGATGCCGGTGCCCTTGGCCGCGACCGGGTTGACGTTGGGATCCATGCGACGCCACGTCGAGATCTTCATGCGGACCCCACGCCGGAGACCTTCGTCACCGAGGTAGCTGCCCCAGGGCCACACCGCGATCGAGACGTTCACCTGGCACGGCAGCGGGTTGAGTCCCATCTCGCCGTAGCCGAGGAACGCGATCGGCCGGATGTAGCAGGAGTCGAGCCGGTTGGCTCGGATGGTCTCCTTCGTCGCCTCGACGAGCTCCTCGACCGAGTACGGCAGATCCATGTGGAGCAGCGACGCCGAATCGTGGAGTCGTCGCATGTGATCGGTGAGGCGGAACACCGCCGGGCCCCGCCCGGTCGGGTAGGCCCGGATCCCCTCGAACACGCCCGAGCCGTAGTGCAGCGTGTGGGTGAGGACGTGGATCTTGGCGTCGTCCCAGTTGACGAGCTTGCCGTCCATCCAGATCTTGTCGGTCTTCTCGATGGGCATTGCCCCACGCTCCTCTACACGCGCTCGGCGACCGCGTCGCCGATGTCGCTCGTTGTGCCCGTCACGTCATCGGATTTGGCGACCGCGTCGCGGACCCGCTCAGCCGCGTCGCCCTCACCGAGGAACTCCAGCATCATGGCCGCCGAGATGATCGCAGCGCGGGGATCGGCCGTCCCGCGGCCGGCGATGTCGGGGGCCGACCCGTGCACGGGCTCGAACAGCGAGGGGCCGGTGCGATCGGGGTTGAGGTTCGCCGAGGCGGCCCGTCCGATCCCACCCGAGACGGCACCGCCGAGGTCGGTGAGGATGTCCCCGAAGAGGTTGTCGGTCACGATGACGTCGTAGCGGCCCGGGTCTTGCACGAAGTAGATGCACGCTGCGTCTACGTGATGATACGCGGTGTGCACGTCGTCGTAGTCGCGGGCGACGTCGTCGAAGGTTCGCTGCCACAGGTCGCCGGCGAAGGTGAGCACGTTGGTCTTGTGGACGAGGGTCAGGTGCTTGCGGTCGCGGCTGCGGGCGAGATCGAACGCGAACCGGACGCAGCGCTCGACGCCGAACCGGGTGTTCACCGAGCCCTGGGTGGCGATCTCGTGGGGCGTGCCTTTCCGGAGGAAGCCGCCTTCGCCCGCGTAGACGCCTTCGGTGTTCTCGCGTACCACGACCAGGTCGACCCCGTCGTTGTGGGGGCTCGGCGGGGCGACGAAGGGCCGGACGTTGACGTACAGGTCGAGTTCGAAGCGCAACGCCAGGAGGAGCCCCCGCTCGATGACACCGGGAGGGACCTCGGGCACGCCGACGGCCCCGAGGAGGACGGCGTCGACCTGGCGGATGGCGTCGAGGTCGGCGGCGGGCAGGACCTCGCCGTCGCGCAGGTACCGGTGACCACCGAGGTCGAACGCGACTGGCGTGTAGGCCACGCCGGTCGCGTCGAGGACTTTCGTCGCCTCGTCCACGACCTCGGGGCCGATGCCATCGCCTCCGATGATCCCGATCTGGTGGGTCACGTGTTGGTCTCC
>DAIMHT010000123.1:0-5283 GCA_036723155.1 Actinomycetota bacterium | reverse complement strand
GTGTCGCCGTACCGGGCGGCGACGAGCCGGCCGATGTCCTCCGGCCGGCCGCAGACCGCGAGCGTGTCGAGGACCTCGTCGTCGATGCGCTCCGCCAGCTCGCCCCACCGGCCGGCTTTCGTCAGGTGATTCAGCTCGGTCTGCAGCTCACCCCAACCGTGGAGCTCCAACGTGACCCGGTACGCCGGTGTCGAGCCGTAGAAGGCCAGCAGGCGCCGGACACCTTGGGTGGCGCGCTCGAGCTCCTGTGCGGAACGGCCGGTGCAGACGATCGGGACCGCGGCAACGGTGAACGCGTCACGTGTCCGGCTGGACGCGGCCAGCCCCGCGTCGACCGTCGGGGTCAACCGGTCGCGGACGAACGGCCCCGAGTGGAACGGGTGGACGAGGAGCCCGTCGCCGACCTCGGCCGCGGTGCGCGTCATCTGGGGTCCGAGCCCCGCGACCCACACCGGTGGCGGCCCGAACGGGCTCGGGCCCGGGTCGAAGAACGGAGTCATGAGCGTGTGCGTGAAGTGCTCACCGCGGAACTGCAGCGGGACCCGTTCGTTCCACGACCGGTGGATGGCTTTGATCGCCAGGACGAGCTCCCGCATGCGCTGCGCGGGACGATGCCACGGCATCGAGAACCGGTTCTCGATGTGGGGCCGGATCTGGGAGCCGACGCCGAGCACGAACCGGCCGCGTGAGCTCAGCTGGAGGTCGTTGGCGGTCTGGGCGAGATCCATCGGGCTGCGAGCGAACGCCACCGCGATGTTGGTGAACAGCGTCGCCCGGGTGGTGTGCTCGGCGGCGAGTGCGAGCGACAGGAACGGCTCGTGCGGCCCCTCGGCGGTGTAGAGCCCGTCGAAGCCCAGCGCCTCCAGCTCGGCCGCGACGCGCGCAAGGTCGGCGTGATCAGCGCGCAGGTAGTGGTCCAGCTTCATCGAGGCGAGCGCACGGTACCCTGCCCCGCTCATGACCACCCGAGACGTCGCGGCGGTCGTCGGGGTCGCCGAGACCGACTACACCCGCGGCTCGGACCGGCTTCCCCTCGAGCTGATGCTCGACGCGTCGCTCGCCGCCCTCGACGACGCCGGCCTGACACGCGGCGACGTCGACGGGATCATCCCTCCCGCCGGGTTCACGACCGTCGAGGAGCTCGCGGCGAACCTCGGCATCGAGAACCTGCGGTTCGCGACGACGGTGATGATGGGCGGCGCCAGCCCCACCGCGGCGTTGCAGCACGCCGCCACCGCGGTGACGACGGGCATCGCGTCCACGGTGCTCGTCACCGTGGGCTGGAACGGCTACTCGATCTTCCGCCCGAAACCCGGCGCCCGCCGGCCTCGGCACACGTTCCTGTCAACCTCGGTCGCCGACACCGCGATCGACTTCTACCGTCCGTACGGCGCGATGGCCGCGGTGCAGATGTACGCGTGGCTCGCCATGCGCTACCAGCAGCAGTACCAGGTGCCGGTGGAGGCCACCGCCGCGGTCGCGCTGGCCTGTCGCCGTCACGCGCAGCTCAACGCTAAGGCCTTGATGCGCGGGCGGGACCTGACGCTCGAGCAGTACGAGTCGTCGCGGTTCATCTCCGAGCCCTTCCGCCTCTTCGACTGCTGTCTCGAGACCGACGCCGCCGCCGCGTACATCGTCACCACCCGGGAACGGGCTCGAGACCTCGCCCACCCCCCGGTCGTGGTCCTCGGCGCCGCCGAGGGTCACCCGTACCCGGCCGACGACATCCCCAACCGGGTCGACCCGTTCCGGATCGGGCTGTCGTACGCGGCGCCCGAGGCCTTCGCGCAGGCGGGCGTCCGTCCCGAGGAGCTCGACTTCCTCGAGGTGTACGACTGCTTCACCCACATCGTGCTCCTGGAGCTGGAGGCACTCGGGCTGTGCGGGCCCGGCGAAGCCGCGGGGTTCGTCGCGGGCGGGACGATCGAGCTCGGCGGTCGCTACCCGTTGAACACCCACGGGGGGCTGCTGTCCCAGGGCCACGTCTGGGGTCTGAACCACATCGTCGAGGCAACCCGCCAGCTGCGCCACGAGGCCGGCGCGGCCCAGGTCCTCGACGCCGAGGTCGGTGTGGTCACCGGCTGGGGAGACTTCGGCGACGGGAGCCTCGCGATCCTCGGACGGGACCGATGACCGAGCCCGTCGTGCCGAAGCCCCGCCCGGTGCTCGAGGGCATGACCGCGGCGTACTACGAGCATTGCGCCCGCGGGGAGCTGCGGTTCCAGCGCTGCGACGACTGCGGCGCGTGGCGTCACCCGCCCCGGGTGCTGTGCGCGGCCTGCGGATCACCGCGGTGGAGCTGGGGCCGCTCGACCGGTCGCGGGCGGATCTTCACCTGGACCGTCGTGCATCAGGCGATGAACCCGGCGTTCCTCGACGAGGTGCCCTACGCGGTCATCGTCGTGGAGACCGACGAAGGGGTGCGCGTCGTCGCGAACCTACGAGGCGCCAGGCCCGAGGAGCTGCACCTCGACCTTCCGGTCGAGGTCACCTTCGAGGCGGTCGACGGCACGCTCACGCTTCCGATGTTCCGGCCCGTCGACCCGCCGAGCTGAGGTCACCACAGCTCGTCCGTATAGGTGTCCGTGCCCGGAACCGTGGCGAGAAAGGGCGACGCGAAGAGGATCCGACCGGCGCCGCTCGACGCGAGCTCGTCTCCGAGCGACGCGTACCGGTCGTCCCACACCTCGAGCGGGTTCTCGGTCGAGAAGTACAGCTGCAAGAAGCGGTTCCCGGTCGGCTGGTCGGGCACGTCGGCGGGGCGGTCGCCGCGGAGCGGGAGCGGGGTTCCGACGAGCATCACGTCGGCGGGGCAGCCCCGGTCCCGCGACCACTCGGTGACTGCCTCCACGCCGCCGTCGCCCGCTTCGCCGATGACGGCGACGATTCCCGGGTAGGCCCGGTCGAGGGCCAGCTCCACCGGCATGGTGCTCCCGGGCCCGTTCACCTCCGCGGCGTAGTCGTAGAGCGCGGTGTGGATGTGATCCCGATCCAAGAACATCCGCTCGTTGGCGTGCAGCCAGTTCACCTGCTCGACGCCCCACTCGTTCCATTCGTCGTGATGACCGTCGAGCACCCAGTAGACGGCGAGGTACGAGCCGACCATGGGGTCCGGCGTGATCGGCGAATCTGCCGGATACCGCTTCGCCTTGCAGGCGCGGGTGGCGACGTACCGGGCGCCGGCGAACTGCCACTTCCCGACCATGCAACCGGCGTAGAAGTGGTCACGCTCGTACCAGCGGTTGTACGCGACCTCGTGGCCCCGATGGGGCTCGACCATCGTGAACAGCAACGACCCGACCCGGATCTGGCGGTCGTCGCGCGGCACGTCGGGTCGCTGGTAGCGACGTTCAGAGACGTTCATCGGGGAGCTCCTTGTTCCGCCCGGGCCGACAGGGCCCGCTTGTCGACCTTGAGCATGGACGTCGTGGGGAGGTCGTCGACGACGATCACCCGGTCCGGGGCCTTGTAGTCAGCCAGGCGGTCCCGGCACCACACCCGCATCGCGTCGCGGGATAGCGCCGTCGGGTCCGCGTCCGGGGTGGCGACGACGAACGCCACCCCCACCTCGCCGAGCACCGGGTCCGGGGCCCCGATCACCGCGACTCGGGCCACGTCGGGGTGCTCGACGAGCACCGACTCCACCTCGCTCGGGTACACGTTGTAGCCCCCACGGATGTACATCTCCTTGAGGCGCCCGACGAGGCGAAGGTTCCCGTCGTCACCGACGAAGCCGAGATCACCGGTGTGGAGCCACCCGTCGGCGTCGACGACCTGGTCGGTCAGCTCCGGATCACGCCAGTAGCCGCGCATCATCGCCGGCGACCGGCACAACACCTCGCCGATCTCGCCGTCGGACAGCACCGCGCCGTCGCCCGGGGCGCGGATCCGCAGCTCGACCTCCGGCGTCGGCCGCCCGACCGTGGTCGCGATCACGTCGGGAGAATCGGTGGCGAGGGTCGACGTCGTCACCCCGGCCTCGGTGCTCGTGTACCGGGTGATGACCGGGCAGCCCAAGGTGTCGCGCATCTGGCGAACCAGCTCGGGTGGGATCGCGGCGCCGCCGATGGCCGCGACCCGCAGCGTCGAGAAGTCCGTTCCGGCCAGGTCGGGGTGGCCCAACACCAGCGTCCATTGGGTGGGGACACCGGTCGCCATGGTGATCCGCTCGTCGCGGACGAGCCGCAGCGTCTCGGCCGCGGACCACGGCTCCCCGACGAGGACGATGGTGGTGGCGTTCGCGAGCTCGTCCCACATCCGGGTCATGTAGCCGACATGGGGGAACGGGAGGACGACGAGTCGGCGGTCTCCGGGCGCGGTGAGCTCCCCGACGTTGCGGGAGATCGCCGCCTGGGAATCGTGGTCGTACACCGCGCCTTTCGGGACCCCGGTCGTGCCGCTCGTCCAGACGATGCACGTGGGGTCGGCTGGATCGAGATGGGGAAACCGGGCCGGCGGATCGCTCGCGAACGCCTCCTTGAGGTCATCGACGCTGATCACGTGACCCGTCGGCGCCCCCGTGGGTAGCGCCACACCGTCGCCGAGCACGGTCACGCGCGGTTCGGTGCGGTCGAAGATGCTGCGCTGCTCGGCGGGTCCCAGCCGCGGGTTGATGGCGGACGTGATGGCGCCCACTCGGAGCGCACCGAGGTAGCAGCCGGCGAACTTGATCGACGAGCCCAGGAGGAGCTCCACGACGTCGCCCCGGGCGACCCCGAGGTCGAGCAGGGTCGCGGCGAAGCCGTCGGCGACCCGGTCGAGCCATGCGTACGTCACCCGCTTCTCGCCGTGGACGTACGCCTCGCGCTCGGGGTGCGCGTTGGCCGCCTCGCGCAGGACGTCACTGACGAGCGGCGTGGGGGTCACGCCGTCGGACTGTATTCGGTGCCGTCGCCGACGCCCCGGCGTGACGCGCCGTAGGGTGACCGGGATCCGCGCCGGTTCGGCCGCACGGCGTTACGGTGAGGCTTCGGAGTCAGGGGGACGACGAGCGCATGGCCTCTGTCACGCACCTCGATAAGGTCCGGGCCGGCATTCGCAGCGCGTGGCCCGCGGGGATCCCCTGTCCTCCGCTGGTGGTCCGGTGGCGGGCCGGTTCCGAGCGGGCCGGGTGGGGGACCCTCGTCGAGTTGGCCCAGGTCCGACGGCACCATCGGGGTGACCCGATCGTGGAGAGCCTCACCCGCGCCGTCTCCGTCGAGCTCGTCGCCCAAAGCAACGAGCCCGAGACCATCGAGACGGTCAAGCACCTCATCGCCGGGACGCTCGGTCTCGTCGGGGGCG
>DAIMHT010000122.1:1524-5287 GCA_036723155.1 Actinomycetota bacterium | reverse complement strand
CGTCCGCCGGACGGCCCGCACCACTCGTCGAACATCCA
Source organism: Actinomycetota bacterium (assembly GCA_036723155.1). GTDB lineage: Bacteria > Actinomycetota > Acidimicrobiia > IMCC26256 > PALSA-555 > PALSA-555. The sequence continues at coordinate 5,249 of DAIMHT010000122.1, read as the reverse complement.
GTCGTTGTAGGCCTGCACGCACAGCAACGCGAGGTCGCGGTCCTTGGCCTCGAGGAAGGTCTGGCCGCAGAACCGTGGGAACGTCGGGAACGAGAGGCTCGCCTCGGTCCAGTTGGCGTCCATGTCCTCGAGGCGAGCCGTCGGGTCGAAGCACCCCGGTCGCATCTCGTCGAAGGTGATCGCCGTGACCTTGACCTCGTCGCGGTCGAAGCCGACCGCCGCGGAGAGCCGGGTCAGCGGGTACACGAGGTCCTCGTACAGCCACCAGTCGCACATGGGGCCGTCGGTGCCCGGGGCGTAGCTGAACTTCCCGCCGACGAAGGTCATCTCCCCGAGGGGGGCCCGCATCGTGCGCGGCCCGATGTCTCGGTACTTGGCCGGGAGGCGGTCCTGCCAGACGCCGGGAGGCTCGACCACGTGGTCGTCGACGGAGATGATCTTCGGGAACTCGGCCATGCGGCGAGCATAGGCCTGACGGTCCGTCAGGTCAGGGGGTCACGCCCAGCCCGTCGGGCGCCGGTTCCGGTCGCGCTGCCACACCAGCACCCCCCCGATCACGGCCAGGACGATCCCGGCCACGACGAAGGCGATGGTCTGCTGCACGAACGAGCGGAGCACGGTGTCGTAGCCGGAGCCGAACGCGGCGCGCTGCGTTGGGTCCCCGACCTGGTGCTCGAGGAGCGATCGACCGGGTTTGACCAGCGCGAGGATCCCCAGGGCGATCGCGATGACGAATCCGCCGAGGGTGATGCACAGCGCACCTCGGCGGCGCGCCGCGAGGAGCGCCGCGGCGAGGAGCGCCAGGGTCAGGACCGGCACCGCGAGCGCGCTGCCCTGGACGAGCTGCACGCCCTCCCACACCACCGGCGCGTCGCGGCGGCGCAGGACGGTCACCGGCGTGAGGGTCGCGTTCAGCGACACCCGGTTGGCGATCGCCGCGGGCAGCTGCTGGCGGACGATCGGCAACAGCGGGTTGAGGTCGAGCTCGAGGGGGTCATGGCCGTTGCGGAGCTGGTCGTGGGTGCTCGCGAGGGCGTTGTCGAACGCCGGCCGGAGCTGCGGGTCGCGCAGGGCCTGGTCGACGATGGAGCGCAGGGTCGAGTCTTGGGCGGTGAGGGCGGGGACCCGCTGCTCCATCTCCGCGACGATCCGTTGCGAGAGTGCCGCTCGCACCGGGGCCTGGGACAGGACGTCTTCACCGACGCGCACGAACGATGACGTGCCGACCAGCTCCCGCTGGACCCAGAGCCCGAGGTCGGCGAACGGCACGAGCACCACGACCACGACGGAGAGGAGGAAGGCCAGGAGCGTCCGCATAGGCGCCGTTAGTGTGGCCGCCCTCGTCCTGCCGGAGACATCATGCCGCTCCCCGCGCCCCCACCCGATGGCTCGACCCCGCTGCCGGCGGAGACGTTCGCGGGTCAGGTCGTGGTCGTGACGGGCGGAGGCACGGGCCTCGGCAAGGCCATCGCGTCGGAGTTCGCTCGCCTCGGCGCCCGGGTCGCGATCGCCAGCCGCGACGACGACCATCGGGCCGCCGGTGTCGCCGCGGTCACCGCCGCGGGGGGCGAGGGGCTGGGCGTGCCCTGCGACATCCGGGATGCGGCGCAGGTCGCGGCGGCCTTCGACACCGTCGAGGACCAGCTCGGCCCCGTCGACGTGCTGGTGAACAACGCCGCCGGGAACTTCCCGGTACCGGCCGAGGACCTGAGCCCGAACGGGTGGCGCGCCGTGACCCAGATCGTGCTCGACGGGACGTTCTTCGGGTGCCGGGAGCTCGGTCGCCGCCGAATCGGCGACGGCCGTCCCGCGTGCATCCTCAACATCGGCGCCGCGTACGCCTGGACCGGCGGTCCCGGGTTCGTGCACTCCTCGGCGGCCAAGGCCGGCGTCAAGAACCTGACCGAGACCCTCGCCGTCGAGTGGGGCCCGTACGGGATCCGAGTGAACGGTCTCGTCCCCGGACTGTTCCCCCACCAGGACGAGGCCGCGCACATCACCGAGGGCGTACCGGGACGCGGTCACGCCGAGGATCTCCGGACCCCGGCCCACCGGGTCGGGCATCCCCGGGAGCTCGGCTGGGCCGCGGTGTTCCTCTGCTCGCCGTGGGCGAGCTACGTCTCGGGCCACACCATGGTCGTCGACGGCGCGAACTGGCAGCGCCGCCATCTGCTGATGCCCGAGTTCACGCCGATCCGCGAGCAGCTCGGTCGGGGTCCGTTCTCGCCGTGACCGGCGACGCGCCCGGGGCGACCGACCGGCGGCCGCGCGACCGCCTCCAGGAGGGCACATGACCGAACCGGAGTTCATCAAGCTCGAGGTCGAGCCCCCGATCGGGATCATCACCCTCGATCGCCCCGACAAGCTCAACGCGTGGTCGTGGGCATCGGCCCGTCAGCTCACCGCGCGGGCCGACGAGCTCCGCTTCGACGACCGGGTGCGGGTGGTCCTGCTGAAGGCCGAAGGGCGCGCCTTCTGCGCCGGTGTCGACCTCGGGATGCCCGAGGATCGGATCACCGGCCGCTCCCCCGCCGAGAAGACCCGCAACTACTACGAGCGGTTCCGGTGGGTCCACGAGCGGTTCCATGTCCTGGCCGACCTGCCGCAGCCCGTCATCGTCGCCGTGCACGGCTACTGCCTCGGCGCCGGGCTCGAGGTCGCCATGATGGGCGACATCCGCGTCGCGTCCGACGACGCCAAGTTCGCCCTCCCGGAATCGGGGGTCGGCGTGGGGATCGACTCCGGCGGTGACCTGCGGCTCGTCACCGAGATCGGTGCCGGTTGGACCCGGCTCTTGGCCTATACCGGACGGCGCATCGACGCGGAGACCGCGCTGCGGCTCGGCATCGTCCAAGAGGTCGTTCCCGCCGATCAGCTCATCGAGCATGCCCGCGCGCTCTGCGACGAGATCGCCGCCAACGCTCCCCTCGCGGTGCAGTCCATCAAGCGGACAATCAACTTCTGGTCGGAACGAGGGTTGGCGGAGGCGATGCGCTTCGTCGCCATGAGCTCCGCGCCGAACTTCGTGTCCGATGACATGACCGAGGGATACCGAGCGATGGCCGAACGCCGAAAGGTCCAGTTCGAAGGGAAGTAACCGCCCGCGGCGGACGCGTGCGTCAGTCGCCGATCCCGAGATACGCCGACGCCAGCTGTTCCTCGTCGGCTTCCTCACTCGAACCGACCCAGACAATTCTTCCGAGGGCCATGAACGCGATGGTGTCGGCGAGCGCCATGACCTCGTGAGCCTTCTCCTCGACGAGCATGATGGCCGAGCCGAGGTCACGCAGCTCGCGCAACGCCCGGATCACCTCCTGGGCCGCGAGTGGTGCGAGCCCGAGCGTGGGCTCGTCGGCGATGAAGACGGTCGGTGGTCGCGCGAGCGCGGGGGCGAGGCTCAACATCTGCTGCTCCCCGCCGGACAGCAGACCTGCGGGCTGGCGGCGGCGCTCACCGAGAATCGGGAACCGCTCGTACGCCTGTTGCTGCTGCTTCGAGGTTCGGAGCAGGAGCCGGAGGTTCTCCTCGACGGTGAGGTCGGGGAAGACGCCACGGGCCTCGGGGACCAGCAGCAGTCCCCGCCGGGCCCGCTCGTGGGGTGGCATCGTCGTCACGTCCTCGCCGGCGATGACCACGCGCCCGGCGGTGGGTGCGAGCAGACCCGACGCGACCGAGCAGAGGGTCGACTTCCCGGCCCCGTTCGCGCCGAGCAGCGCGATCACGTG
>DAIMHT010000122.1:0-1424 GCA_036723155.1 Actinomycetota bacterium | reverse complement strand
CGACGCTCTCGGGTCGCGCGGCGGGCGAGGCGTTGATGGCCGACCAGCGCGAGCAAGCCGTCGGGATTCTGCGCCAGGTTGATCGCGCCCAGCCCAAACAAGATGGGAACGAACGTCGCCGCCGTCGTCAGATCACCGAAGGCGCCGGTCAAGAAATCGTGGCCGATCCAGGTGAAGATCACCGCGGTCCCGGTGTACGACAACCCGGCGAGGAGCGCGCCGCCGGGGCGGCGCACGCCGAACACGACGGCCACCGCGAGCCATACGAGCCCGGTGAGCGGCAGCGCGTTCGTGTTGGTGGCCGACGCGTTGACCATGCCCAGCATGACCCCGCCGAGGCCCGCGATGCCGGCAGACACGGCGAAGATCGCGACCTTGGTGCGCGCCGGTGACAACCCCGAGGTCCGGGCGGCGACCTCGCTGCTTCGGACGGCCAACATCGTCCGCCCCGACGCCGACCGCAAGAGGCAATGGATCACGAGGGTGACGAGCCCGAAGACGGCCAGCAGGAGCACCACTTGCTCGGACGGCTGGGAGAAGTCCAAGTGTCCGTGCGCGCCGGGCACCAGTTGCTGGTTCAGCCAGTTCAGACCCGGGATGTCGAGCGATGGCGCCGGGATGGTCCAGCCAAAGGACCCGTGGCTGATGGCCTGCGTGCCGAAGGGAACCAGCGCGGCAAAGAACGCGAACGCGAACGTCGCTAACGCCAGCGCGACCGCCCCGAGCCGCAGGACGGGGAGCGCGATGAGGGCCCCGAGGGCGGCGGACACGAGGATCGCCAGCAGCGCTGCGATCGCGAAGTTCAGATGTCCGTGGCTCGCGAGGAATGGCGCGTTGATTCCCCAGTTGCGGTCCAGCGCCCACCCGGCGGCGAAGCCACCCGCGGTCACGAACGTGGCCTGAGCCAGGCTCACCATCCCGCCCAGGCCCGTCACGACCACGAAGGAGAGGAAGATGAGGCCGAAGACGAGCCCCTTGGCGATGATGCTCTGCTCGTAGGTGTCGGCTTGCAACCACGCCACGTTGATCCACTGGAGCGAGAACGCCGCCAACGCCACCGTGGCCACGACCCACGGGAGCCGTCGACGCCAAGCCGGAAGCCCGACCCGATGGTCTCGAGGGGGTGCTTGGTCGGCCGCGACGCCGGCTTCCCGTCGCCGATCGCGGGCGACGAAATAGAGGATGACCAGCGTCAGCAGGAACGGGATCGAGCTTCGAAACCCGCTCAACCGGTTGAGGAACCCGGGGAGGAAGCTGTCGCCGTACCCGGCGACGAGGTCCTGCACGACGCCGAGCGCCAGCCCGGCCGCGAACGCGATCGGGATCGACCGCAAGCCCCCGGCGGCCACGGCCGCCAGTGATCCGAACACCACGAGCGTGAAGATCGTCGAATCGAGCTGGAACAGCGGCGCGATCAAGACTCC
>DAIMHT010000121.1:0-5309 GCA_036723155.1 Actinomycetota bacterium | reverse complement strand
TCAAGAGCTTGGAGACGAGCCGGCCCGTCGCCACCTCGCTGGCGCCGCCCGAGTAGGTGTCCGCGGTGTCGAAGAAGTTGACGCCGCCGTCCACTGCGGCCTTGACGATCGGCTCGGCCGCGCCTTCATCCAGCACCCACGGGCGCTCGCTGTCGTCTCCGAAGCTCATCATGCCGAGGCAGACCCTCGACACGATGAGACCGGTCCGGCCCAGATTCACGTAGTGCATGCGCCACCTCGTCTCGCGACCAACCCGGCGACCCTAACCCCGGTCCGCCGATCCGCGAGACGCGTGCAGTCCCCAGTGTCACGGCTCAGTGGCGGCGCCTCAGTCCAGGCGATCCGCGACCGTCGCGATCAGAACCCTGGAGCCGTGAACGGGGATCCGCTCCCCGCCTACGACGTCGGGATGCTCGGGATCGTCTCGCTTCCCGCGGTGGGGATCGTGAACTTGCACTGCTTGGCGAAATACGCCGCGATCTTCTGGAGATCAGTCGCGTAGGTCGTCGCGAGCGTCGAGAGCTGACTCAGCGCCGTCGGATTCGAGAAATCCGTCTTGGCGAACTTGTCGTACGCCGCCGCAAGGTGCTTGAACGCGGTCCGCAGCGCGGACGGTCCGCTCTTGGCATAGCCCTTCAAGGTCTGGGCGGCCTGCTTGAACAGGGTATTGAACGACTTCGGGTTGGAGAAGTTGATCCCGGCCGTCGCCGAGTTGACCTTCTGGTACCCCTTGATGAGGTCGGTACAGGACGTGGCCTTGTTCACGCCCGTGGTCCCCGCGTACGCGACGCCAGGAACCGACACCAGGCTCGTCATGGCCACCGCCCCCGCCAGACCGATCCAGAACCGCCGCATCGCACTCCCCCGTCTTGTCATCGTCTGCTTCGTCGGGACTCGGCATGCTCGGCACACGAGCCCCGCGGTCAGCACGACGGTATCGGCTACCGGGTCCGCAAACGTGGCACCCGGCGCGTTCGAGCCCCGGCCGTTCGAACTGGGGCCACCGACCGGAGTTCGGGGCTAGGGCTTCGGCGCCAGCAGGAGGGCGACGATCGTGAAGCGCCGGCCGTCGGTGATCGGGGTCACCTCGTGCCAGGTGTCGGCTCGGAACGCGACCAAGAGCCCTCGCCGGGCTGGGACGTCCGAGGCGTGGTCGGAGACGAACTCGGGTGCTTCGTGGGAGCAGAGCCGGAGGGTGCCGCCGGCGTATCGCTCCATCGGCATCGCTCCCCCCCGCTCTCCACGGCGATTCGGGTCGGTCTCGTCGTTGAGGAAGACGACCACCGCGACGCGCCGACGCGCGATCGGCTCTGGGACCACCACGTCCGGGTACAGGTCCCGGTGCGACCGGTAGAAGTCACCCCGGGTGTACACGATGAAGTGCGGGGTCTCGTACTCCGCGAGCTCCTCGTCGAAGTGCGCGCCGATCTCGGGCGCGACCTGGCAGATCCGCTGCGTGATCGAGCGGATGGTGTCGTCCGACACCTGACATTCCCGCGCGCTGCGCCCGGCTCGATCGATGCTGTCGGCGTCGGGTCGATCGGTCTCGCGGACGCCTCCGGCCACCTGGGCTACCGAGTCCATCTCGGCACGCAGACCCACGCATTCGAGCTCAGAGAGGAAGGCGGGCAACAGGAACACGTCGACGGGGGCAGGATCCGTCTTGTCGCGCGCCACCGCGGGGCTGTCCGCGCCGTTCGTCGGCGCTGTTCGATGCCGGCCGGTCCGGATCCTCCACACCATGTCGGGTGGACGGTCGATCCGGGCTCAGCCGAGCGCGGGCGGCCGCGGCGGGTTGGAGCGCGGCCGGGTGATCTCGAAGAGCCCGGGCTCCTGGGAGATGACCTGGATCGCGTCCCAGAGGCGGGCGGCGGCGTCTCCGGTCGGGGCGGGAGCCATGACCGGTCCCTTGAAGCCGTGGGGTGGGTCGTCGCGCACGACGATCGTCGGGGTTTGGGTCTTGGGGCCGCCGAACGCGTAGGCGACTTCCATCGCCTCCACGATGGGTGCGTCCCATTTCTCCTCGTCGGCGGCGTCCACGAGCTGCGCATCGAGGGCGGTCGCAGCCACGCACTGCTGCAACAGCTGGTCGTCGGCGGGTCGGTCAGCAACGAAGAACCGTTGGCCCCAGGCGGTGTAGAGCGCGTCGACGGCGTCTTCGCCCGCGTCGGCGCGAGCGGCCTCGAAGATCCGGAGCATCCGGTGCGCGACGGCGTGCGCCGCGATCGCGGTCTCGCGGAAGCTCTCCGGAATCGTGGGGGCCACGCCGTAGTCGTCGCGGATCTCGAGGCAGTACGACTGCCACGTCACCGTTAGGTCACGCGGCGATGCCACCTCCTTGACCCAGCGGGAGGTGATCCACGCCCAGGGGCAACTCGGGTCGACGAACACCTCGACGCCGGTCATGACTCGAGGCTATCGACCGCGACGCGACCGCAGGACGGCCCGTTACGAGGCGCTGCGCGCCAGGTCGTGCGGGCCCGAGGGGAGATAGCCGCCGGCGGCGCGGATCGCCTCGCCCCACGGAGCGAGGATCGCGACGAGCGGGTCGAAGTGGTCGGCGAGGGCCTCGACGATGGGGCGGCATTGACGATCGGTGGCCAGCTCGACGTCCTCGCGCTCGGTGCGCCCCGCGTCGGTGAGGGCACCGTCGGCCAGGAGACCCCGCTCGACGAGCGCGGCCTCGGCCACGTTCAGGTCGTCGTCGCTCCAGGCCCGCGTGCGCACGTAGGAACGCGTGGGCAGTCCCCAGTAGAGCTCGGTCAGCAGCCCGATCTCGGCGCCATCGAAGCCCGCCGACGTCCACGCCGCGGTGTGGGCGTCACCGCGGTACTCGCGGAGCCGGTCTGCGAGGCGCCACAGGTCCCCCATTGGGTTGCCGGGTAGGCCGAGTGCGAGCAGCCCGGCGTAGAGCGGTCGGCCCTCGGGACCGAGCCCGTCGTTGGCCTGGGTCAAGAAGCCCGTCGCCTCCTCGATCCCGTCGGGACGTTCACCGAGAATGCGGACCAGTTGCGCGGTGGCCCCCGCGGTCCGGGCGCCGCAGATCGTGTCCGCGTCGGTCAGGGTCCAGCCGTAGCTGACGGCCGGTACCACGGCTGCCGGGTTGAACACTCCGAACGCGGCGGCGATCAGCTCGCCGGGCACCTGGCCCATAACCGAACCCCGACTGCAGAAATACGCCGGCCCATCGGGCAGCGCCACCTCACCCGCCTTGCCCGGGCTCGGCCCGAACCCGAGCTGCTCGTAGCCCGCGTGGCACTCGGGAGAGAAATACACCTGGCCCGCGACCGGCTCGAGCGCGGCGCCGAGGGCGCGGGCCCGGAGGCTGACCTCGTCATCTCGCATCGTCGGCATCGTAAGCCCGCCTGAGCGGCGCCACCGGCGCTCGTCGACGACGCCGTGTCGTGGACGGTGTTCGGCTTCGGGATGGGCAGCTTCGGCCAGCCCCCTGGCGATTCGAGCAGCCGTGATCCGTCGGGACGATCCGGGACCGCCGGTCGGAAGGCTTACGGGCCGGTCGTCGCGGTGATGCGGCCAGCATCGACCGCGGCGACCACCTCGGCATGGTCGATCCGTGTCTGGTCGGCGTAGCGCACCCCGAAGGTTGCGATCGCGGTGTCGAACTGGGTGCCGCGACCCAGGTAGCCGGCGATCATGATGGTGTCCCCGGTCTTGGCGTGGGCTCGGGTCAGGGTGCGCCCACAGATCGCCGCGTAGCTGACGAAGCCGCTGCGGCTGATCGCGTCGAGGTTCACGGAGCCTTTCATGTCTCGGAACTGACGCACGTAGTAGTGGTGGTCCCCGGTCAGTGGTCCATCCGAGGAAGATGTCGCTGGCGGCCTGCATGAGCCGTTGCCCGACGATGACCCGCTGGCCTTGATTCGTGTTCCGTCCCCTCCGACCGTGTTCATGGCCTCGGGTCCGGGGAGGACGGTGGCCTCGCCGGCTGCGGCCGTCGAGAACATCAGGTTCGGATCTTGAGGAGCTCACTAATGGCTGGGGCCGATGCGGCTCGACCGAACAGGAAGCCCTGCGCCTGGTCGCACCCCAGGGCACGGAGTCGGTCCAGCTGCTCGGTGGTCTCCACACCCTCGGCGATCGCGACGAGGTTGAGCGCCCGGGTCATGGCGAGCACCGCAGTGATGATGGCGGTGTCCCGAGGGTTGTGCTCGATGCCCAGCACGAAGCTGGCGTCGATCTTGATGATGTCGACCGAGTACCGGCCGAGGTAGCTGAGCGACGAGTAGCCGGTCCCGAAGTCGTCGAGGGAGAGTCCGATGCCCAACTCGTGCAATCTCGCCACGACGGGCGTCGCGCGCGCGTCCATGAGCACCGTCTCGGTGAGCTCGAGGATGATCCCCTCAGGGCCAATGCCGGCCTCAGCCATCGCCGACACGACTTCGTCGACGAACTCGGGCCGGCGCAGCTGTTGGGCGGCGACGTTGACCGCCACCGGGAACACGCTCGCTTGTGGATACTCGTCTCGCCACCGGCGGCTCTGCTGGCACGCTTCCCGCAGGACCCAGGTTCCGATCGGGACGATGAGACCGGACTCCTCGGCGATGCTGAGAAACTCCCCGGGGGAGAGCTCTCCACGTTCGGGGTCGTCCCAGCGCAACAGCGCTTCGACGCTGCAGATCACTCCGGACCGCAGGTCAACGACCGGCTGGTAGGCAATACGGAACTCGCCGCCCGCGATCGCGCGGCGGAGTGACGCTTCGGTGGTCAGCCACGCGAGGGCATGTGACTGGAGATCGTCGTCGAAGAACTCGACGCGGTTCCGGCCGCGCTCCTTGGCTCGGCACATCGCGGCGTCGGCGTCGCGCAACAGCCCGTCACTCCGTGTTCCGGCTTCCCCGAGGGCGATTCCGACACTGACGGTGGCGGTGATCTGCTCACCGCCGACGTCGACGGGGACGGCCAGGCCGGTGCGGACCCGGCTGGCGATGGCCGCGACCTCTTGCTTGTCGCGGAGGTCGGGGCAGACCACGACGAACTCGTCGCCGCCGATGCGGGCGACCGTGTCTCCCGGTCTGACGCACTCCCCGAGGCGGGTTGATACCGCTGACAGGACCTCGTCGCCGGCGGCGCGGCCGAGGGCGTCATTGATCAGCCGGAGCCGGTCGACGTCGATGAACAGGACGCCGAGCGTCGCGTCGTCGCGCTCGGCCCGGCCCAGCGCGCTCTCGAGGCGGTCCGCAAGGAGGGCGCGATTGGGAAGCCCGGTGAGCGGATCGTAGAACGCCTCCCGAAGGAGCTGATGCTCGTAGCGCTTCCGATCCGTGATGTCGCTGTGCAGCAGCACGACG
>DAIMHT010000120.1:1708-5318 GCA_036723155.1 Actinomycetota bacterium | reverse complement strand
GCCAGTCGGCGATGAGCTCGGGTTCGTGGATGGCCCAGCGGAGCAGGTCGAGCTCCCGCCGGTCGACGTCGAGGCGACGTCGAGGCTCGGGCGGTGGCGCGCCGGGGTCCTGGTCGCGGGGGCGGCGGCGGGGCGCGGTTCGGGCCTGGGTGACGGCGTCGCGGAGCCGGTCGGCGTCGATGTCGAGGGCTCCGGCGAGCTTCATGACGTACTGGTCGCGGACGAGCTCGTTGGGATGCTCGCCGATGATGGTGGCGGCGGCAGTGGCGGCGCGGGCCCGGCCTTCGATGGACGCCAGATCGGCGCCGGCGATGGCCCGGTCGAGGCGGAACTGGAGAAACGGTTCGGCGTGCTCGAGGGCGAGGAGGAGGCGGGGCCGGTCGTGCTCCCAGAGGTCGCCGGGGTCCTGGCCGAGGGGGAGGTCAGCGACGCGGAGCTGGATCTCGTACTCCTGTTCCCACCGGTACCAGCGTTCGGCGGCGCCTTGGCCGGCGGCGTCGGCGTCGTAGGCGAGGGTGACGCGCCGGGCGAGGTTCTTGAGGACTTGGAAGTGTTCGTCGGCGAGGGCGGTGCCGCAGGTGGCGACGGCGTTGGGGGCGCCGGCGAGCGCGAAGCCCATCACGTCGGTGTAGCCCTCGCAGATGATGACGTCGCCGCGGGCGACGACTTCGGCTTTGGCCCAGTTGAGCCCGTACAGGAGGCGGCTCTTCTGGTAGATCGGGGTTTCGGGCGAGTTCTTGTACTTGGGTTGGTCGTCGCCGAGGGTGCGGCCACCGAACCCGGCGGGTTCGCCGCGGGCGTCGTAGATGGGGAACATGAGCCGGGACCGGAATTGGTCCTGGAGGCGGTTGGCGCGGTTCACGAACGCGAGGCCGGCGCCTTCGATGTCTTCGCGGGAGAAGCCGCGCTGTTGGAGGTGGCCGCTGAGGGTGTCCCAGTCGTCGGGGGCCCAGCCGAGCTGGAAGCGTCGGGCGGCGTCGCCGTCGAAGCCGCGGTTGCGGAGGTACTTGCGGGCCGCGCCCCCGTCGGGGGCTTCGTTGAGGCGCCGGTGATAGAAGTCGATGGCGGCGCCGACGGCTTCGGCGAGCCGGGTCTTGCGGGACCGGTCTTGGCCGGTGCGCCGGTCGTCGTAGCGGAGGGTGATCCCGGCTCGTTGCGCGAGCCGCTCAACCGCTTCGACGAAGTCGAGGTGCTCGACATCGCGGACGAACGTGATCGCGTCACCCGACCTCTGGCACCCGAAGCAGAAGAAGAGGTTGAGGGCCGGGTTGATGGAGAACGACGGGGTCTTCTCCTGGTGGAAGGGGCAGAGACCCATCCAGCGTTGACCGACACGTTTGAGGGCGATGTGCTCGCCGGCGACGGCGACGAGGTCGGTGGTCTCGCGGACGTGTACGACGTCCTCGTCGAGGATGCCCATCGCGGGTCAGGTTACGGCGCGGGTCCGGCGCCCCGGGACGCTCAGACCCCGCGGGGGAGGTCGTCGGGTCGCCAGCCGAGGAGCTCGACGCCGAGGCCGAGCGCGTACCGGTCGGTCATGCCGCTGACGTAGCGGACGGCGAGGGCGGTGGCGGCGGTGGAGCCGGGCTCGACGTCGGCGGCGTCGGGTTCGGGGAGGCGTCGGGGCGCGTCGGCGAAGCAGTCGACGAGGCCGCGGAGGAGGCGGATGACCCGTTCGGCTTGGCGGCGGGCGGCGGGCCGCAGGTAGATGCGCTCGAAGTTGAAGTCCCGGAAGGTGCGCAGCGCCGACGCCGCGGGTTCGGTCATGCCGACGTGGCCGGTCTGGTCGATGGCGGCGAGGACCGCGAGGACGAACGATCCGATCTGGTCGGAGCTGCGGGCGCCGACGGCGGTGCGGACGTCGTCGGGGAGGTCGTCGGGGGTGAGGATCCCGGCGCGGACGGCGTCTTGGAAGTCGTGGCAGACGTAGGCGATGCGGTCGGCCCAGGCGACGACTTCGCCTTCGGGGGTGGCGGGGGGTGGGCGGCGCCAGGAGTGGTTGCGGACCCCGTCGAGGGTCTCGTGGCACAGGTTGAGGGGCGCGAGGGTGACGTCGGCACCGTAGACGGCGTGGTCGTAGCCGGTGGTGGGCAGGTACGGGGAGAACGCCTCTTCGGACGCGTGACCGGCGGGACCGTGACCACAGTCGTGCGCCAGCGCGATGGCTTCGGTGAGGGGCAGGCACAGGTCGACGGCCCGGGCGATGCCGGTGGCGACCTGGGCGACCTCGACCGCGTGGGTGAGGCGGGTGCGGAGGTGGTCGTCTTCGGGGGCGATGAACACCTGGCACTTGCCCGCGAGCCGCCGCCAGGGGCGGGAGTGCTTGACCCGGTCCAGGTCCCGTTCGAAGCAGAGCCGGTAGGGGTCGGGGGCTTCGGGGCGGCTGCGGTGCCCGGCCCCGACCGGTCGGGTGGCGCCAGGGGCGAGCGCGGCGTCGAGGCCAGCTTCGCGTTCCTCGCGGGAGCGGGCGGCCCGGCCGACGAACGCGGTCACGCCGGGGTGGGCCTGCGTGACCTCGCGGTCGGTCCGATCGAAGCGGTCCGTTCCCGGGATCGCGGGGGCGAGCTCCATGGAACCGAGGGTACCGGTCAGGTGTGACGACCCAACTCGGCGTCGCCGGACGGGATGGCGTAGGTGACCGTGGCCTGCGCGACGGGTTCGGGGTCGCCGTCGCTGTACATGAGGACATCGCCGACGGCGAGGCGCCGTCCGAGCTTGAGGATCCGGGCGTCGGCGACAACGTCGACGGGCGGCGCGGGGCGGAGGAAGTGGATGTTGAGGTCGACGGTGACGGTCATGGCGACCCGGCCGACGACGGAGAGGACCGCGACCCACACCGCGGTGTCGGCGAGCGCCATGAGGACGGGACCGCTGACGATCCCGCCGGGGCGGAGCCGGTCGGGGGTGACGATGCTGCGGACCCGTGCGTGGCGGTCGGTGACGTCCTCGACGGTGATCGAGGCGGTGACGCCGGGCCAGATCTCCTCGAGGAAGTCGGTGATCTCCCGCGCCGTGAGCGCGGGTGCGCTCACGCGGTGGAGCCGGGTCCGGCCGCGGCGAGCGCGGCGTGCGCGGCCGCGAGCCGGGCCAGTGGCACCCGGTACGGGGAGCACGACACGTAGTCGAGGCCGACCTCGTGGCAGAACGCGACCGATCTGGGGTCGCCGCCGTGCTCGCCGCAGATCCCGAGCTTGAGGTCGGGTCGGGTGGCGCGGCCGAGCTCGACGGCCATGCGGACGAGCTTGCCGACGCCGTCGACGTCGAGGGTCTCGAACGGGTTGGCGGGGAGCAGGTGGAGCTCAAGGTATCGGGGCAGGAACCGGCCTTCGATGTCGTCGCGGGAGAACCCGAAGGTCATCTGGGTGAGGTCGTTGGTGCCGAAGGAGAAGAACTCGGCTTCGTGGGCGATCTCGTCGGCGACGAGCGCGGCGCGGGGCGTCTCGACCATGGTGCCGACGGTGTAGTTGACGCCGCCGGCCCCGTAGGTGGTGCCGGCGATCTCCTCGGCGACTTCGCGGACCCATGACACCGCGAGGGCGAGCTCGGGTTGGTTGACCGCGAGGGGGATCATGACTTCGACGCGGGGGTCGCCGCCGGCGACCTTGCGTTC
>DAIMHT010000120.1:0-1608 GCA_036723155.1 Actinomycetota bacterium | reverse complement strand
GTCGGCCCAGCCGAGGATGGTGTCGAACGGCCCGGAGGGCTCGGGGGTGATGACGGGCACGGCCCCGAGGACGACTTCGCCGGTGGTGCCGTTGATGGAGATGAGGTCGCCGTGGCGGACGACGATGTCGCCGACTTTGAACTGGCCCCCGTTGACGTCGATGTCGAGCGCGGACGCGCCGCACACCGCGGGTTTGCCCATGCCGCGGGCGACGACGGCGGCGTGGCTGACGAGCCCGCCCCGGGAGGTGAGGATGCCTTCGGCGGCGATCATGCCGTGGAGGTCGTCGGGTGAGGTCTCGGGGCGGACCAGGATGACGCGTTCGCCGTGCTCGTGGCGGGCTTCGGCGTCGTCGGCGGTGAAGCAGACGGTGCCGACGGCGGCGCCCGGTGAGGCGTTCAGCCCCTTGCAGAGCGGGGTGTAGGTGGCCTTCGGGTCGAACTGGGGGTGGAGGAGCTGGTCGAGCTGCGCCGGTTGGATGCGGAGCACCGCTTCGCTGCGGTCGATGAGCCCTTCGCCTTCCATGTCGACGGCCATGCGCAGCGCGGCGGCGGCGGTGCGCTTCCCGACGCGGGTCTGGAGCATGAAGAGTCGGCCCTGCTCGATGGTGAACTCGATGTCGCACATGTCGCGGTAGTGGTGCTCGAGTCGTTGCATGGTGTCGAGGAGCTGCTGGTGGCATTCCGGGAAGGTGGTGGCCATGGCGTCGAGGGGTTCGGTGACGCGGATGCCGGCGACGACGTCTTCGCCTTGGGCGTTGCGGAGGAAGTCGCCGTAGGGCCGGTGCTCGCCGGTGGCGGGGTCGCGGGTGAACGCGACCCCGGTGCCGGAGTCGTCGCCTTTGTTGCCGAAGACCATGGTCTGGACGTTGACGGCGGTGCCGAGATCGTCGGGGATGCCTTCGAGCTTGCGGTAGTCGCGGGCGCGTCGGCCGTTCCAGGATCGGAACACGGCTTCGATGGCGTAGCGGAGCTGCTCCTCGGGTTCCTGGGGGAACTCGTGTTGGGTGGAGTCTTTGACGATGCCCTTGAAGGTCTCGACGAGCTCGGCGAGGTCGTCGGCGCTCAGCTCGGGGTCGGTTTCGACCCCGCGGGCGCGGCGGAGGCCTTCGAGCATGGTCTCGAAGTGTTCGCCGGGGATGTCGAGGACGATCTTGCCGAACATCTGCACGAACCGGCGGTACGAGTCGTACGCGAAGCGCTCGTTGTTGGTCTGCTTGGCGAGGCCCTTGACGGACGTGTCGTTGAGACCGAGGTTCAAGACGGTGTCCATCATCCCCGGCATGGAGAACGGGGCACCGGAGCGGACCGAGACCAGGAGGGGGTCGTCGTCGGCGCCGAGGCGCTTGCCCATCTTGGTTTCGAGCTCGCGGAGACGGGCCGCGACTTCGTCGAGGAGCCCGTCGGGGAGGGTGTCTTCGTGGGCCATGTACATCTTGCAGGCTTCGGTGGTGATGGTGAAGCCGGGCGGGACCGGAAGACCGAGCTTGGTCATCTCGGCGAGGTTGGCGCCCTTGCCGCCGAGTAGGTACTTCTGCTCCTTCGAGCCCTCCTCGAACGCGTAGACGTACTGCACGAACCCTCCTGGGACGTCGATGACCTGAGCCTA
>DAIMHT010000119.1:0-5325 GCA_036723155.1 Actinomycetota bacterium | reverse complement strand
GAGCCGATCTCGTCGACGCCGCCTGAGGCCACGCGGGGCTGAGGCCTGCCCGGGCGGCTCGGCTCCGGTGCCGTGCGGTCAGGCGGGTTCGCTCGGCACGGCGTGCGGCGGCTCAGGCGAGGGGACCGCGGCCACCCGTCCGGCGGGCGGCGCCGGGGGTCCGGGGCCCGCGAGGCCCCCCGGGGAGCGTCGAGCGACAAGAATGCGGGTCAACCTCGGGGAGGACCCAGATGGCAGCGCTCGACGCTCCCACCCAGCCGCGGATCGCGCGATCGCGGCAGCGGCGTTGCCCGGCACCTCCGCCTCGTCGCGCCGTCACACGATCCGCGACCACGATCGGGGTCGAGCTGCCTCGGACCGTCCAGCGGGTGGCGCCGCCGGTCGTGCCGACCTCCACGCTCCTTCGGCCGTCGAGTGACCCTGAGCTCGAACCGCGCCGTTCGCGCCGGTGGATCGCGGTCTTGGTCGGTGCCCTGGCAGCCGGGTTGGCGACCGGTGGGGCGCTGGCCGTGAGCGGCGTCGGCGTGTTCCCGGTTTCGAGGAGTGGACCGACCGCGACCCAGGCGCTCGACGCGGTGCATCGTCTTGGACCCCAGCACAGCGCGGCCGAACCCGTCCAGAAGACGTTCGTGGTCGATCAGAGCTCCTTGCTCGACTTTGGTCGTCGCGCCCAGTACCGCGCCGTCGGCCAAGCGCAGGCCACGGTGGATCTCGGCGCCGTGCGCGCCGCAGACGTCCAGATCCGGGGGACTCGTGCCACCGTCCGGATCCCGGCGGCGCAGCTCGACCCGCCCGTGATCGACGACGCCAGCAGCGGCTTCGTCACCAACCGTGACCGGTCGATCCTCTCCGCCGTGTTCGGCGGGGGCGATCTCACCTCCGCCGACGTGCAGCCCCAGGCGGAGCAACAGCTCTCGGATGTCGCGCAAGCCCAGGGGATCCCGGATGCGGCCCAGCAGCTGGCGATGGCGCGGGTGCGGGCAACGCTTCGGCGGCTCGGGTTCTCGACCGTTGCCGTCAGCGTCTCGGGGGCGTAACCAGCTCCTCCGGCGCGGTTTGCGACGCTCCCGCTGGAACGCGGGTTGGTCAGGACCCGCCGGCGTTCGAGTAGATCCGGTCCGGGGAGACCAACACCGCGGCGCGGCGGTCCTCGAGCATCGCCCGGTCGTACTCGGCCCAGTTGTCATGCGTCCCACCCGCGGCCCGGAACACGTCCCGCAGCAGCGCGGGCAGCGTCGCAGGATCGAACCCGGGCACGGTGTCCTCAGGTCCGATGATCTCGGCGCGTCCCTCCACGGCCACCCACATCCAGCCCGACCGGGCGACGATCGTGACTCGGGGATCGCGGCGGAGGTGGCGCAGCTTGACGGCGCCACCTCGGGCGACGAACGCCACGATGTCCTCGGCGCGCTGCGGGTGGCGCAGCACGCCCGCGTTCACCACGGAGGCCTGCACCCCTCCGTCACGGCGGGTGGTGCACACCACCGTGAGGTAGTGCTCCGGCTCCAGGAGCGCCTGGAGGTCGGCGAGGGACGCCATCGACGCGAGTGTAGAAGCGCGGCGCGCTGCGGTCGGTGGCCGATCGAGTCGCGGCGCGATCCTCGCCGCCCCGTCGCTACAGTCGTCGTGTGGACGAGATCGATGCGAGCAGCGATGCTCCCGACGACGTTGACGGCGATCACGCTCCCGAACGACCGATCGACCGGTTTCGGCGGGGCGCGGTGGGCAGCGTCGTCGCCGCGGGCCTGCTCGGGCTGCGCGACGCGCTCGAAGGCCGCCCCGAGCGCGAAGAGGTGACGATCGTCTCCGAAGCCCCGGAGCACGAGCCGGCCCCGATCGACGTGCAGCTCGACCTCGAGCACCCGGAGCGGTCAGTGGCCGTGGTGCGCCCAACTCCGCCCACGCCGCCTCGTTCCGCGCCCTGAGGACCGCCCGCCGGTGGGCCCACTCCCGATCGACGACGTGCTCACCACGACCCGGGCGGTTCGCCGCCGGTTGGACCTGAGCCGGCCGGTCGAGCCCGAGCTGCTCGTCGCGTGTCTGACCCTCGCCTTACAGGCTCCCAGCGGTGGGAACAACCAGGGCTGGCATTTCGTCGTGGTCACCGACGCGGAGCGGCGGTCGGCGCTCGCCGAGATCTTTCGACGCGGCGCGATCGAATACGCGCAGCGTCCAAAACCCGCGAGCCCGGCGCGGCGACCCCGAACCGAGACCGACCGGAGCACCCGAACTCGCGTCATGAGCTCCGCCGGTTACCTGTTCGAGCATCTCCACGAGGTCCCCGCGCTCGTGGTTCCGTGCGTCGAGGGGCGCGTCGATGACGCCCCGCTCGTCGACCAGGCCACGACGTTCGGGTCGATCCTTCCTGCGGTCTGGAGCTTCATGCTCGCGGCCCGCTCCCGAGGTCTGGGGACGTCCTGGACCACGGTGCACCTCGTCTACGAGGAGGAGGCGGCGGTCCTCCTTGGGATCCCATTTCGCGACGTCACGCAAGTGGCGCTGGTCCCGGTCGCGCACACCATCGGGTCCGAATTCCGGCCCGCGAACCGTCACGACGTGACGGACGTCGTGCATTGGGACCGCTGGTAGGCGCGCCTCAGAGTCCCGTTCGGGCGACGGAGATGAACACGACGAACAAGAGCCCGGCGAAGATCCAGACCTGACCGGGGGTGGTGAGCAACCGCGAGGGCGACCGCCCGCGTTCCCAGGCACCGTTCAACCGCCGCTCCCGGATCGGCCCGACGACCAGCACGCTCAGCGCGACCCCGAGGAACGCCGCGAGGTACCCGGCCGCGACGTGGAGTCGCTCGACGGCGCCGCCGTGGCAGGCGTCCGTCGGGTCGGCGGTCGTCGATCGGTCCCGTCCGAGCTCGGTGATGGTGCTCCCACACCGCAGCGGTGTGTCCCTCGGTCCGAGAACGGCGAAGCCGGTCAGCAGGAAGTAGAGGGGAAGGAGCGCGGCGAGCACGAGCGCCACTGCGGCCACCTGCTCGTAGTGCAGACGGATGTCTCGACCCATGGCACGCCCGCCGTCTCGTTTCCGAGATCGTAGGCCGCGGGACGCATCGGCCAGCTGCGCGGGCTCCCACAATCGGGGCCGTCGCTACGGCAGCGGGACGGGCGCGGTGTAGTAGGCCGCGGCCGCGGTGCGGAGGTAGCCGCCGTCGTCGTCGCTGACGGTGGCCGTCTGGTTGTCGCAGATGACCCCAGTGCTCAGGCCGTCGGTGGTGCAGGACGGGGCCGGGTTCGTGATCCCGTCGCCCTGGTCGTCGGTGTTTGTCGTGCTCCCGGCGTTGCCGCGCCCGAACAGGACGGCGATGATCCCGGCGTTGCGGAGCTCGGTGATGTGACCGAAGAAGTACTCGGCCCGGTTGTCCTGATAGTGACCGGTCGTGTTGTTCTCGGAGCGGAACGATTGGTTCCCGAGCGGGACTTGCCAGACGACGGCCCGTCGCCCGGTCGTCGCGGTCACCGAGCCGAGGAACTGCTCCCAGCGGGCGAAGTTCGGGAGGGCGACGTTGAGCCGGTCCCAGAACGCGTTCGGCCGGCCCAGGACGTACTTGTAGTAGCCGGCGTCGCGGTCGCTCACGTCGTTGAAGACGAGGTCGTAGGTGGAGGTCCCGGCCGGGGCGACGCTGACGCCACTCGCGGCCGCGAACGATCCCGCGAGGGTTCCCTGCGCGGCGGCATTGAGGGTCGGGTCGGTGTCGCTACCGATGTCGCGCCCCGTCGTCCAGTCGCTGACGTGGAACGCCAGCTTGACGTTCGGGGCGTAGCGGTCGCGGAGATGGAGCAACGCGAGGTTGAAGCCCCGCCACGTGTCGGGGTACGCGGCGACGTCACCGAACCCGGAGCTGGCCACGGAGGCTCGGAGCAGATCGGGGCTCTCCCCGGTGCCGCTGCAGTATCCGTAGCAGGAACCGAGCCGGACGGCCTGTTGCGCGTAGCCGGACAGGTCCGGCTCGACCTGCACGACCGCGGTGGCACCGTATCCCGCGATGCCGTCGGAGGTCCCGGTGCCGAGCCGCTGCATGAGCTTCGCGAAGTCGGCGTAGTACGCCGCCATCAGCGCCGTGCTGTTCAGATGGGCAAGGTCAGTTTGGGCCTCGCCGCACCCCGCGCAGGCGCCGGATGACTGGAGCAGCATGTAGTACGAGAACACGGGGATCGCGCCTCGGGCGTGTGCGTCGTGGGCGTACAGGAGCGGGAACTGGGCCGCGGAGTTCCACGTGGCCCACCCTTGGCCGGTGTTCACACCGCCCGCGAGGTACTGGTAGCCGTAGTCGAACGGGACGCCGGAGCTGGCCAGCCAGCCTGACGGCGCCAGATCGCCGGGCGCCGCCGCGAGTCCGATGCCGAACCGGCTCGGCAGGCCCGCGGGGACCGCGCCGAGCGGCGCCCCCGGGGCCGGCACCACCGGAGGGCCGCCGTGGGGGGCGGGGGTGCACCCGACGCCGACCATGACCGCGAGGGCGAGGCTGACTCCCACCGCGCCACGACGGAAGCGGCCAGGACGTCCCGCGGGGCGGCGCAGGGCAGATCGGCGGGGCGGCGGCGGGGAGGTCGTGTCCCCATTGTCGGCATCTCGGACCCGGACACTTGAAGGGTGTCTTGTGTCGGCCCCCGAGCCCGGGCGAGGATCACCGCCCAGAGCCGACGAAAGGGACGACGTGGAACTGCGACCGTTGGGCCGGACCGGGATCCAGGTGTCCGAGCTGTGCCTGGGTGCGATGACTTTTGGGCGGGAGGCCGACGAGACGACGAGCAGAGCGATGCTCGACCGGTTCCTCGACGCGGGCGGCAACTTTGTCGACACCGCCGATGTCTACTCCGACGGCGTGTCGGAGGAGATCACGGGTCGGGCGCTCGGGGCCAAGCGCGCCGATGTCGTGCTGGCAACGAAGGTCCGGTTCCCGACCGGACCGGGGCCCAACGACGTCGGCCTCTCCCGTCGTCACATTCGTCTCGGAGTGGAAGCGTCACTGCGCCGCCTCGGGACCGACTGGATCGATCTCTACCAGGTGCACTGCTGGGACGAGCGCACCTCGCTCGAAGAGAGCCTCTCGACGCTCAACGACCTCGTGCACGAAGGCAAGGTCCGCTACGTCGGCGCGAGCAACTTCGCGGCGTGGCAGCTGGCGAAGTCGATCGGCGTGTCGGCGCTGCACGGATGGGAGGCGTTCGCGTCCCTCCAACCCGAGTACTCGCTCATCACCCGCGACATCGAACGCGAGCTCTTGCCGCTGTGCCGAACCGAGCAGCTCGCGGTGCTCCCGTGGAGCCCGTTGGCCGGTGGCATCCTGACCGGCAAGTACCGGCCGGGAG
>DAIMHT010000118.1:0-5366 GCA_036723155.1 Actinomycetota bacterium | reverse complement strand
GGTGGACGCGCTCGCGCGAGTAGGGGACGCCTTGTTCGATGGCGGCGACGGTGGTGATGGTCCCGGCGAGCCCGACGACGGTTTTGGCGTCGTGCCACTGGGGGATGGCCCGTTCGACGTCGCCGAGATGGTCTCGGACGGTGAGGACCGCGGTGGAGAGCTCCTCGGGGGCGGGCGGGTCGGTGTGGAGGAACTCCTCGGTGATCCGCACACAGCCGACGTCGATGGAGATGGCGGCGTCGGGTTCGGTGGTGCCGACGGTGAACTCGGTGGAGCCGCCGCCGATGTCGATGACGAGGTAGGGCGCGGGCTCGTCGGTGAGTGCGGCGGTGGCACCGGTGAAGGAGAGATGGGCTTCCTCGTCGCCGGTGAGGAGCTCGGGCTCGAAGCCGAGCGCGTCTCGGGCGGCGGTGAAGAAGTCGTCGCGGTTGGTGGCGTCGCGGGCGGCGCTGGTGGCCGTGGCCCGCACCCGAGTCACGCCGGCGGCTTCGATGGCGTCGTGGTACTCGCGCAGGACGGTCAGGGTGCGGTCGATGGCGTCGGGGGCGAGACGGTGGGTGGCGTTGACACCTTGGCCGAGGCGGGTGATGTGCATCCGCCGGTCGAGGGGGTGCAGGTCGGTGCCGGTGATGTCGGCGATGAGGAGCCGGACCGAGTTGGTGCCGATGTCGACGGCGGCGACGGGCGTCACCGCAGCTGCTCGGCGACCCAACGACCGACGGGGTCATCGCCTCCGGCGAGGTACCAGGCGTAGTGGGCGTGGAGGCACTTGACGCCGGTCCGGGTGCCGCCGACGCCACCCGAGGGTCGGGGGCCGGCATGGTCGGCCGGGATGGCGGCGTCACGTTCGGCGGCGTACGCGGCGTGGGCGGCGAGGAGCGCGTCGCGGTCGACCACGGATTCGGCGCGCCGGACCCCGCCGCCGGCCTCGAGGGTGGCGACCCGGCGGACGAGCTGCGGGGCGAGCAACCAGTAGCGGGTGGGCATGGGCTCCCCGTCGCGGGTGAACGGCGCGTTGCGCAGCACCGCGGGGGCGCCGTCCGAGTCGCGGACCACGACGTCGAAGGGCGCGGTGGGCTCGCGTCCGAGTCGGGCCCGCACCGCGTCGAGGTCAGCGGTGGTCACGGTCCCGAGTCTAGGGATGGGTCGTGGCGGCCTTCGCGGTGGTGGTCGGTGTCGCCGCGACGGCGGGGGTCGTCGTGGGCGGCGCGGTGGGGACGATCACGTACGGGGTCTCGCCCGGCTTGACCAGCCCGTACTGCTCGCGGGCGATGCGCTCGACCGCGGTGTCGGTCTGGAGCTGGCGGGACTGGCGTTCGAGGCGGGCGGTGTCGCGGTTCAGCTGCGTCAGGTGCTGTTGCGCGGCACGGATCTGGTTGCGCTGCTGCAGGTAGGTGCGGGTCGGGTAGACGAAGACGAAGAGGAGCCCGACGAAGGCCAGGCCGAGCAGCGTCGCGGTGAGGAGCGTGCGGCGGCGGCGGACCCGCTGCGAGGCGCGCCGGCGCGGCGCCGCCGGTTTCGACGTCGACGACGCGCCCTGGCGGCGGGTGCGGTTCGGGGGCGTGGCCGAACCGCGTCGACGGCGCGGCTCAGCCACGTCGCCCATGCCCCCGAGCTCCGCCCGCGAGCGCGCCACCACCGAGGTAGGCGGCGACCGGTCCGAGCTCCTCCTCGATGCGGAGGAGCTGGTTGTACTTCGCGACCCGGTCGGTGCGGGCCGGCGCGCCGGATTTGATCATGGCGCAGTTGGTCCCGACGGCGAGGTCGGCGATGGTGGTGTCCTCGGTCTCGCCGCTGCGGTGCGACATCACCGCGGTGTAGCCGTGACGAGACGCCAGGAGCATGGTGTCGAGGGTCTCGGTGAGCGTCCCGATCTGGTTGACCTTGACCAGGATCGAGTTGGCGACCCCGGCGTCGATGCCCCGTTGGAACCGCTCGGGGTTGGTGACGAACACGTCGTCGCCGACGAGCTGGAGCTCCCCGAGCCGGGCGGTGAGCAGCGCCCAGCCGTCCCAGTCGTCTTCGGCCATGCCGTCTTCGATGGACACGATCGGGTAGCGGTCACAGAGACCCGCGAGGTACTCGACCCAGCCCGCGGCGTCGAAGCTGCGATCTTCGCCGGTGAGGGTGTACGTCCCGTCGGCGTACAGCTCGGTGGCGGCGACGTCGAGTGCCAACGCGACCTCGACGCCGGCGCGGTACCCGGCGGCGTCGATCGCGGTGAGCAGGAGCGAGATGGCTTCTTCGTTCGACGGCAGGTTCGGCGCGAAGCCGCCCTCGTCGCCGAGCCCGGTGGCGAGACCCCGCTCGTCGAGCAGGTCGCGGAGCGCGTGATACGTCTCGCTTCCCCAGCGGAGCGCCTCGCCGAAGCTGGCGGCGCCGACCGGGGCGAGCATGAACTCCTGCAGGTCGACGTTGCTGGTGGCGTGGGCGCCGCCGTTCAAGACGTTGAGGAGCGGCATCGGCAGGACGTGGGCGTCGACGCCACCGAGGTACCGGTACAGGGGCAGCCCGGCTTCCTCCGCGGCGGCGTGCGCGACGGCCAGGGACACCGCGAGGGTGGCGTTGGCGCCAAGCCGGCCCTTGTTGGGGGTGCCGTCGAGGACGGCCAGCTCGTCGTCGAGGAGGCGCTGGTCGTCGCCGTCGAGGCCGGTGACGGCGTCGGCGATCTCGGTGTTCACGTGCTGCACCGCCCCGCGCACGCCCCGACCGCGGTAGCGGCCGTCGCCGTCGCGGAGCTCGACCGCCTCGTGGGCGCCGGTGCTCGCCCCGCTGGGCGCCGCGGCCCGGCCCCGGGCCCCCGACACCAGCTGCACCTCGGCTTCGACGGTCGGGTTGCCCCGCGAATCGAGGATCTCGCGGCCCACGACCTCGATGATCTCGCTCATGGCCCGATGCCTCGGGGGCCCGCCCACTGTGGCCCGTGTGGTTTGTGTGACAGGAGCAACGAATGTAGCCGTCCGGGGCCCGGCTGGGAAGGGCTCGGCCCGAGACCGCCCGGGGAGCCCCGGGGCCTTCGGGGGGCTTCGGGGGCCGGTCCCGCCTGGGGGGTGGGTCCGTACACTCGTCGCTGTGACCGACGTGGCCCGGGACGAGGTGGGAGCCGAGTCGGAAGCCGAGCTGGGCCTGAACCCGTTCGCCCCCGGGTACTTCGAGGACCCCTACGTCCAGTACCGCCAGCTGCGCGAGCAGGCGCCGGTGCACCACAACCCGCTCGGGCCGTGGACGATCACCCGCTACGAGGACTGCTCCCGGCTGCTGCGCGACCCTCGGATGTCGGTGATGCCGGGCAACGCCGACGTGGACCCCCGCACCGAGATGATCGAGCGGTTCGGGTACGAGCGCAGCGAGCGCGGCACCCGGGCGATCCTCAATCTCGACCCGCCCGACCACACCCGGATCCGCCGCCTCGCTCAGCAGGCGTTCACGCCCCGGCGGGTGGACACGCTCCTGGCCCGCATCCAGACGTTGGTGGACGGCATGCTCGACGAGGTCGAGCCGGCCGGCGGGATGGACGTGATCGCCGACCTGGCGTTCCCGCTCCCGTTCGCGGTGATCTCGGAGATGCTGGGCATGCCCGAGACCAACCGGGCGGAGATGCGCCGCTGGTCCCACACGTTGATCAAGTCCCTCGAGCCGATCGTGATGCCCGACGAGTTCCCCGCCATCCTCGACGCCGGCGACCATCTGACCGAGCACGTCACCGCGGCGATCGAGTGGAAACGGCGCGAGCCGGCCGACGATCTGCTGAGCGCGCTGATCGCCGCCGAGGAGGAAGGGGATCGGCTGTCCCCTGCCGAGCTGCGCGACCAGGTCGTGCTCCTCTACCTGGCGGGTCACGAGACGACGGTGAACCTGATCGGGAACGGGACCCTCGCGGTGTTGCGGCACCCTGATCAGCAGGCGGCGCTGCGCGACGACCCGGCGCTCATCGGCAACGCGGTGGAGGAGCTGCTCCGGTACGACAGCCCGGTGCAGTTCTCACGTCGCGTCACGCTCGCCGATGTCGAGTTCGGCGGCCAGACCATCCCGGAGCGTTCGTTCGTGTTCACCTGTCTCGGCGCCGCGAACCGCGATCCCGAGCATTTCGGTCCCGACGCCGACGAGCTCGACCTGCGCCGCCGCGACGCGCCGCATCACATCTCGTTCGGTGGCGGCATCCACCACTGTCTGGGCGCGGTGCTAGCACGAGCCGAGGCGCGCGCCGCGATCGGGACGTTGGTGCGCCGGTTCCCCGACGTGGCGCTGGCGGGTGATGATCCGGCGTGGAACGGCCGGGTGGTGCTCCGCGGCTTGGACGAGCTGCCGGTCAGGTTCTGAGGGCGCCGCCGGCGGCGTCCCAGCGGGCCGCCGTGGCCCGGGGATCGAGGGTGTGCAGGTCGACGCCGTCGTGGGCGGCGTCGGCTTCCATCGCCTCGAAGCGGGTCCGGAACCGCACCGACCAGCCCCGCAGCGCCGATTCGGCGTCGACGCCGAGGGCCCGGGCGAGGGCCACCGCCCCCGCGAGGAGCTCGCCGAGGACGTGTTCATCGTCAGCCCCGGCGCGCAGCGCCGCGGTCGCGGCGTCGATCCGGTCGAGGGACGGCGCGACGCCGCCGGGGTCGAGGCCGACCGAGGCGGCCTTGCGGAGGAGCTTGTGGGCGTAGAGGAGGGACGGGAGGCCGGGGGTGATGCCGTCCATGATCGACGTGGCACCCCGCTCGCCCTTCTTGATCTGCTCCCAGTTGCGCATCACGTCGCCGCTGGTGGCGGCGTCGACATCACCGAAGACGTGCGGGTGGCGGTGCACGAGCTTGTCGTGGATGCCGCGGGCGACGTCGCCCATGCCGAACGCCCCCGCCTCTTCGGCGAGCATGGCGTGGAAGATCACCTGGTACAGGAGGTCGCCGAGCTCGTCGACGAGCCGCGCGTACGCGGGGTCGTCGGCGGGCGTGCCGACCGGCGCGGCGATCGGGAGCTGCTCGACGGCGTCGACGACCTCGTACGCCTCTTCGAGGAGGTAGCGGGTGACCGAGTGGTGGGTCTGCTCGGCGTCCCAGGGGCAGCCGTCGGGTCGCCGGAGCAGTCGCGCCAGCTCGAGGAGGCGGGCGAGCTCTCGTCCCGGTGACGGTTCGGGGAGCCGGACCGCGAGGGAGGTGAGGTGGTCAGGGACGACCCGGTCGAGGTCGGCGAGGGCGACGGTGTCGACCCGCTCGTCGGGGCCGCCGAGCCGCGCGAGGACGGTGACCGGCGTGTCGGGCGGGAGCCGGTCGAGGAGGGTCAGCTTCACGTCGGAGGCCAGCAGCGGGTCGTCGCACTGCGCCACGAGGAGCAGCCCGCCCAGATCCAGCGCCGCGGTGTCGAGGGCGCGGGCGTCGACGACGCGG
>DAIMHT010000117.1:0-5402 GCA_036723155.1 Actinomycetota bacterium | reverse complement strand
CCTTTACCCCGCCCCACGGCGACCACTAGCCTTCAACGCTCGTGCTGCTCCACATTCGCCGCTTTGGCCTCAGCATGCTCGCCACCATCATCCTGGTCGGGGTGGCGGGAGCCGGGCTCCAGCCCGCGGGCGCGGACCCGATCAGCGACAAGCAGGCCCAGGCGAAGTCCATCCAGGACCAGATCGACGCCGCGAACATCAAGATCGGCGCCCTCGGGGAGCAGTACAACGGCGCCCAGCTCAAGCTCCAGCAAGCCGAGCAGGCCATCGCCGACGCCGCGACCCGCATCGCCGCGGCCCAGCACCAGCTCGACCAGATCCGGGCCCTGATCCGAGCTCGGGGCGCCTCGGTCTACCGGCAGGCCGTCTCGGGCCAGTCGTTCGACGCCCTGAACGTCAAGGACGCCCAGGAGCTGCTGATCCATCAGAAGTACGCCGCGGCGCAGGCCGCCCGCGACAACTCGCTGGTCGGGCGGCTGAACGCCGCCAAGCAGACCCTCGCCAAGCAGCGGGCCGACGCCGAGACCGCCCGCTCCGACGCTGACGCGCAGCGCCAGCAGATCCAGAGCACCCAACAGAGCCTCCAGGCCTTGAACGCCCAGCAGCAACAGACGCTGAACCAGGTGCAGGGCGAGCTGGCGGCGCTCGTCCAGCAGGAGCAGCAACGCCGTCAGGCGGCCGCGCTCGCCGCGGCCCAGGCCCGCTTCGGCGGGTCCGGCGGCAACGCCGGGGACTTCCCCAACCTCCCGCCGCCCGGCCCCGCCGCGGCGCAGGCCATCGCGTACGCCCGCGCGCAGCTCGGCAAGCCCTACGTGTACGCGGCCGCGGGACCCGACTCGTTTGACTGCTCCGGGCTGGTGATGGCCGCGTACGCCTCCGCGGGGGTCAATCTCCCCCACTACTCGGGAGCGCAGTACGCGAGCCTGCCCCACATCTCGATGAACGCCATGCTCCCGGGCGACCTTCTGTACTGGGGTGACGGTGGCAGCGAACACGTCGCGATCTACCTCGGTGACGGTCGCATCCTCGAGTCCGGCGGCACCGGGAACGACGTGCACATCGGTCCCATCTGGGGCCAGCCGTTCGGCGCGGCCCGCCCCGCCTGAGCGACGCCGCCCCCGGGGCGTCAGGCGAGGCCGAGCCGTCGGAGCACGACGACTTTCAGCGGATCCATGATCAGCATGAACGCGCCCGCGACGGCGAGGACGAGCAGCACGTAGGGCCACGCGATCGGTGTCATGAGGACCCCGCCGATCGCCAGCGCCGAGACGACGACCACGTCGAAGCACGTCGCGCCGACGAGCCAGCTGACGGGGCGGCTCTTCCAGAAGTGGTCCCGTTCGCGGACCACGTAGACGGTGGCCTGCCCGCTGAAGACCAGCATCACGAAGATGAGGGTCTGGGTCTGCTGGAGGCCCAAGCCGAAGACGCCCCGGGCGAGCCACAGGTCGAGGAACGATTCGGCGAGGACGACGACGGCCAGGACGAGCGACGCCGCGACCAAGGCCCCGACCCGCCACCGCTCGGGTTGCGGGGACGGCCGGGCGTGGTCGACGGCAAGGGACATGGTCACGAAGTCGTTCGCCAGCAGCAACAGGACGATGAGCAGCGGGGTGGTCACGAACGACCGGGTGGTGATGAAGCCGAGCGTCAAGAAGATCGCCACCTGGGAGGTCTTGATGATCTTGTTCAGCGTCCAGGTCATCATCCGCTGGTAGATGCGGCGGCTCACGGTGACCGCGGCGACGGTGTCGACGAGGCCGGGGTCGGTGAGAACGATGCTGGCTGACGCCTTGGCGACGTCGACGGCGCTCTCGACGGCGATGCCCACCTCCGCCTGCTTGAGTGCCGGGGCGTCGTTGACGCCGTCGCCCGTCATGCCGACGATCCGTCCGCGCTGCTGCAGGGACCGGACGAGCGTGAACTTGTCCTCGGGGAAGACGCTGGCGATGACCGAGCACCGCTCGGCGAGGCCGGGGTCGGCTCGGAGCTCGGCGCCGGTGCAGACGGTGGGGTCGATGCCCACCTGGCGGGCGATCGACACCGCGGTCGCCGGGGTGTCGCCGGTGACCATCTTCACCTCGATGCCGAGGTCACCCAGCTCGTGCACGAGCTGCGCCGAATCCGGCCGGGGCCGGTCGGCGAGCGCGACGAGGCCGGCGAAGGTGAGGACCCCGTCCCGGGTGACCGCCACCGCCAGGATCCGCGCCCCGGTCACCGCCAGGCGGTCGAGGTCCGCGGCCATCGTCGGCGGCACGTCGTCGCAGAGGGCGGCCACGACCTGCGGCATCCCCTTGACGACCCGGATCGGCCCCGCGCCGGTTTGGACCGTTGCTTCCGTCCGCTTGGTCAGCGGATCGAACGGAACGAAGTCGATTCGGGTCCACGACGACGCCGGCCCGGGTTCCTCCGACCCCGGTGCGCTCAGCAGCGCGAGGTCGATCGGGTCCTGTCCGGCGTCGTCCGATGCCGCCGCCGCGAGGTGCAGCACGAAGGACCGCTCGTAGGGACGGTAGGGAACAACGTCTTGGAGGGAGAGCTGGTTGACGGTGAGCGTGCCCGTCTTGTCGGTGCAGAGCACGTCCATCGACGCGCTCTCTTGGATCGCCGAGAGCCGGGTCACGAGCACCCCGTGGCCGGGATGGCGGTCGTCGTCTCCTCGGCTGAGCTCCAGGGCACCCACGGCCTGCGCCACGGTGAACGTCGTGGGGAGCGCCACCGGCACCGACGCGATGAGGATGATGAGCGCGAACGGCGCGGTGTCGGACAGGCTCGCCCCGATCAGTCCCGCGAACGTGAACATCGCGATGACGAGCGCCACATCGATCACGATGAGGTAGCGGACGATCTGGAAGATGATCGTCTCGAGGTGCGTCACCGGCTGGGCCGTTCGGACGAGCGCGCTGGTGCGCCCGAAGTAGCTCGATGCCCCGGTCGCTCGCACCGCCGCGGTCGCCTCCCCGCGGGTGATCACCGAGGCGCCGAACGCGTGGCCACCGGCCGTCACGTCGACGGGGACCGATTCGCCGGTGAGCGACGACTGGTCGAGGCTCAGGTGCCCGTCGAGGAGGTCCACATCCGCGGGGACGATGTCACCCACCCGCACCCGGACGACGTCACCGGGTACGAGGTCCCGAGCCGCCATCGTTCGCCACTGCCCGTCGCGACGAACGCGGGCGTGCACCGCCAGTCGCCGTCGCAGGAGGGCGAGGGCGTCGTCCGCGCGGGCTTGCTGGAAGAAGCTGATCACCGAGTTCAGGACCAGGAGCACCGTGATGATGACCGCCTCGACGTCCTTGCCGAGCGCGACCGTGAGCACGATCGTCGCCTCGAGCATCCAGGGCAGAGGCCCCCAGAACCGCGACAGGAATCGCCGCCACGCCGGTTCGTGGTGCTCGACGACCTCGTTGGGACCGAACTCGGCCCGGCGCCGCGCGGCCTCGGTGCTGGTCAGGCCGTCCCCGGCGGCGGCCGGCGGAACCCGGTCCCCAGGAACTTCAGTTACTGTACTATTCATATGGTGAAGTATATCGACTAGGGTGGAGGCATGGAAGGGACGACGATCCGGGCCGGTCAGGGCGACCCCGGGCCTCCGGCGGCTGACCCCGCCGAGGTCCTCACGGAGGTGGTGCCTCGTCTCTACCGGGTGCTGCGGGCGGCCCTGGACGAGGACCCGGCCTTGCCGTCGCTCGAGCAGCTGCGGGTGATGACCCGCATCGACGCGGGCGTCCGGAACGCCAGCGCGCTCGCCGCGGCCCGTCAGCTGCGGATGTCCGCCATCACGCCGCTCATCGACGCCCTCCAGCGTCGGGGTTGGGTGACGCGGGAGCCCGATCCCGACGACCGGCGCCGGGTCCGCCTGGCCCTGACCGTCGCGGGGCGCCGGGCGATGCGCGCCGCCCGAGGACAAGCCGGCCGACGACTCCGAGAGGTCTTGAGCCGCGGCGCGGCGGAGGGCGAGGTCGACATCGACGTCGGCATGGTCGCGGGCTGGCTCGGTGACGCGGTGCGCCGCTACGACGAGGAGCGCCTGGCGGTAAACGTGGCGTCCGGCGACGCCGCGGCCTAACGGGCGAAGCCGCTCGTCAGCCTCCGCGCGGACGGTCGCCGGCCACCGTGGTTCGGTGCATCACCCGTCGATGCCCGGAGTAGTCGGCGAGCACCATGTGCTGGACGCTGCGGTTGTCCCAGAACGCGACGTCCCCGACGGACCAGCGCCAGCGACAGCTGAACTCGGGACGCACCGCGTGCGCGAACAGCATGTCCAGGAGGGGCTTCGCCTCGTGCCCCAGGAAGCCTCCGAGCCCGACCGTGTACTGCGCGTTGACGAACAGGGCGAGCCGGCCGGTCTCGGGGTGACGACGAACCGCGGGGTGGCGCTCGATCTGGTTCGCGTCGTCGTTGGTGCGGACGGTCATCCCGGTGAAGGCGTCGTGGATGGGCTGCATCTTGGGTGAGTACGCGTTCGTGGCGCTGTGCAACCCGACGACGCTCGACAGCAGGGTCTGCATCTCCGTCGAGAGGGTCGAGTAGGCCAGCTCCTGGTTCGCCCAGAGCGTGTCACCGCCGAACGGCGGCACCTCGAGGGCGTGGAGGATCGACCCGAACGGAGGCTCGGCCAGGAAGGAGAAGTCGGAGTGCCACAGGCTCCCGAACGTGAAGCTCTGACGCTCGGAGGCCTCCCGCACGACGGCGATCACCTCGGGGTGGTCCGGCGTCGGTTCGATGAACGGGACGGGACTGAACGGCCCGAACCGTCGGCTGAACGAGACCTGGCGCTCGGGACTCAGTCGCTGGCCTCGCACGAAGATGACGTGGTGATCGAGGACGGCACGGCGGATCTCGGCGATGACGTCGTCGTCGAGGTCGCGGGCCAGGTCCAGGCCGTCGAGGATCGCACCGCAGGCGCCCGCGATCGGAGCGACGTCGAGGTGCTGATACGAGGATCCGTCACGCGCGGCGGGGACGGGGATGAGCGGCTCCGCGGCGATGGCCACCACTCGAGTGTACGGATTGAGGGCCACCGTCGTTCGGGAAAGACGAGCGGCACCGCTCGTGGACGGCCGTGAACCGGGGTGGGACGGTGGCCCTGACGGTCAGGCTTCCGACGCCGGGACGCCGAAGACGACCACTTCACCGCTTCGTCCCTTGACGGTGACGGTGTGCGGCTCGCTCCAGTCGTACCGGTCGCCGAGCGCCTCGCGGGCCGGCGCGTTGACGAGGATCTCCGGGAGCCCGTCGCGCGCCGCCCGTCCCGAGAGACGGAAGGCGAGATTCGTGGTGTCGCCGATCACGGCCGGTTGGGCGCGGGTCAGGGTGCTGACCGCGACCGGCCCCAGGACGACCGCCCAGCCCATGGAGACCGGGTTCCCGTCGAGCGTCCGGAGCGGCAGCTGCGGAGC
>DAIMHT010000116.1:0-5415 GCA_036723155.1 Actinomycetota bacterium | reverse complement strand
GTGTCGTCGAGGCTGAGCTCGCCGTGCATGGCCTCGACGAACCCGCGGGCCACCGCCAGGCCGAGGCCGACGCCGGTGCCCTGCGGGTTGTCACCGAGACGCTGGAACGGCTGGAACACCTCTTCGCGCTTCGAGCGCGGGATCCCCCGACCGCTGTCGACGATGGTCAGCTCGACTCGCTCCGCGGTCGCGCCGGCGAAGATCCGCACCGGGCGGTCCGGGGGCGAGGCCTGGAGCGCGTTGGCGACCACGTTGGCGACGGCCCGTT
The DNA here is from genome assembly GCA_036723155.1 of Actinomycetota bacterium. GTDB lineage: Bacteria > Actinomycetota > Acidimicrobiia > IMCC26256 > PALSA-555 > PALSA-555. The sequence goes on along the minus strand of DAIMHT010000116.1, from coordinate 5,147 downwards.
CCAACAGGGCGGCGTCGGCGCGGACCCGAGGGAGCGTCTCGGGGACGTCGACCACGATCCGGCCGGTCGCGTCACCGAGGCTCTGCAACGCCGCCGCGACGACCTCTTCGAGCCCGACGTCGCGCCACACCAGCTCGAACGATCCGGTCTGGAGGCGACTCATGTCGAGCAGGTTGCCGACGAGCTTGGTGAGCCGGTCCGTCTCCTCGTCGATCGTGTCGAGCAGCTCCGCCCGGGAGCCGGAGTCGAGGGTGACATCGGGTTGGAGCAGGCTCGTCACCGAGGCTTTGATCGACGACAGCGGGGTCCGCAAGTCGTGCGACACCGCGGCGAGCAACGCGGTACGCAGCTCGTTCGCCTCCGCGAGGCCCTCCGCGGCCGCGGCCTCGGCTCGCAGCCGGCGGCGCTCGACCGCCAACGCGAGCTGCCCGACGAAGGCCCGCAGCATCTGCAGGTCCTCGTCGCTGATCCCCTCGTCACCGCAGACGGCCAGGGTCGTGTCGGCGTCGAGCGGCACGCTGACCTGCGCCGCGTCGGGAGTCTGGGGCACGGGCTCACCGGCGCTGGCCTCCACCCGCCAGCTGTCACCGGAGCGGCGCAGCACGGACACCGACCCGCACCCGAACGCGTCTCGGAACCCGGCCATGAGCGCCGGCACCGGGTCGTGCTCGCTGAGCAGGGTGCCGCTGAGCGCAGCGAGGGTCTCGGCGTCCGCTTGCGCGCGGGAGGCCTGCGCTCGCCGTTTCGCGACCCGACTGACGAGCTCGCCGACGACGAGCCCGACGACCACGAACACGATCAACCCGATCAGGTTGTCGTCCCGGTCCACGCTCAAGGTGTGGAACGGCTTCGTGAAGTACCAGTTGGCGAGCAGAAAGGCTCCGACGGCGCTGAGCACCGCGGGGAGGAGACCGCCGACCGCGGCGACCCCGATGACGACGAGCAGGTAGAAGAGCAGATCGCTCGGGAGGCTCACGTCGCTGCGCACCGCGGTGAGCACCAGGGTGAGGAGCGGCAGCGCCGCGACCGCGAGCAGGCAGGCGATGCCTTGCCGGCGACGGGAGATGCCGGAGCGGCCGACCCGGATCGGCGCAACGACCTTCTGCTCCGGGTCGGGAGTGTCGGTGGCGATCACGTGCACGTCGATGGTGTCCGCCGACCGCAGGATGCGCGAGATCACCGACCCGTGGAACAGCTCCGTCCACCGGCGGCGGCGGCTGGCCCCGACGACGAGCTGCGTGGCCCGCTCCGACCGGGCGAATTGCACCAGGGCGTCGCCGATGTCGTCGCCGCCGACCTCGTGGTACGAGCCGCCGAGCTCCTCGAGGAGCTCCCGGTGGCTCCCCAGCCGGTCCGACGTCCGCGACGCGAGGCCGTCGGTCGGGCGGACGTGGACACCGATCAAGTCCCCTTTGGTCCGGCGCGCCATCCGCGCCGCCCGTCGGACGAGCGTCTCCGCGCCGGGCGCGCCGGTCAACGCGACCACGACCCGCTCGCGCGTCTCCCAGGTGCTGTCGATCCCGTGCGCCTCGAGGTACTGCTGGAGGTTCTCCTCGACCCGATCGGCGACCCAGAGCAGCGCGATCTCGCGCAAGGCGGCGAGGTTCCCGGGGCGGAAGTAGTTCGCGAGCGACGCGTCGACCCGCTCCGCGGGGTAGATGTTGCCGTGCGCGAGCCGACGCCGGATGGCCTCGGGGGTCATGTCGACCAGCTCGACCTGCTCCGCTTGGCGTACCACGGTGTCGGGGATGGTCTCTTGCTGCTTGACGCCGGTGATGCGCTCGACGACGTCGTTGATCGACTCGAGGTGCTGGACGTTGAGGGTGGAGACGACGTCGATGCCGGCGCTGAGCAGATCCTCGACGTCCTGCCAGCGCTTCTCGTGCCGAGAGCCCGGGACGTTGGTGTGCGCGAGCTCGTCGACGAGCGCCACCTCGGGCTTGCGGGCGAGGACCGCATCGACGTCCATCTCCTCGAACGTCGCCCCGCGGTACTCGATGGTGCGCCGGGGAACGACCTCGAGATCACGAACTTGGGCCTCGGTGTTGGCCCGACCGTGGGTCTCGTACAGCGCGACGACGACGTCGGTGCCGCGGGCGTGCCGCCGCCAACCCTCGTTCAGCATGGCGTAGGTCTTGCCGACACCGGGCGCGGCGCCCAGGTAGATGCGGAGCTGACCGCGCGCCATGCCCGCTTCCTATCCGATCACGACGTCAGCCGGTCGAGCGCCAGGTTGACCCCGAGGACATTCACGGTCTTCTCCCCGAGGAACCCGAGGGTCCGCCCGGAGGTGTGGGCGTCGATGACCGCGAGAACCCGGGACGTTGCGAGGTGGCGGGCCCGGGCCACGCGTGCCGCCTGGAGCCGGGCGTTGGCGATCGAGATGTCGGGGTCGAGGCCCGACGCCGACGTGGTCACCGCGTCGACCGGCACCGCGACGTCGGCGCCAAGGCCGTTGAGGGCCCGGTAGGCCTTGGCGCGCTGGGGCACCGTGTTCGGGTCACAGACCAGGGACCCGTCGTGGTTCCGTTGGTTCACCGGGTGGCCGGCGTGGTCGAGGACCGGCTGGCCGGATTTGGTGGTCTGGGGCACCGGGAGACACGCGCCGACGAGCTTCGGGTTGCTCGGTCCGAGGTTCGATCCGCTGCTCAACGTCGGGTCATATCCCGCGGTGGTGGTTCCCTTCACGCCGGTCGCGGCGGACGGCCGGGACTGGAGGTACTTCGGGATCGGGTTGCCCTGCGCGTCGACGAACGACTGGCCGATGAGCTGGGAACCGACCGGCTTGCCGTTGCGATCGACGAGGGCACCGTCGGCGCGGTGCTGGAAGCCGACCTGGGCGATGCCGGTGACGAGGAGCGGGTAGCCGACGCCGAGCAGGAGGGTGAGGAGCACCATCGAGAGCAGCGCGGGGAGCAGCTGGCGGCGCATCTACTTCACCCCCAAGGCGGAGAGGAGGACGTCGATGAGCTTGATCCCGATGAAGGGTGCGACGACGCCACCGGCGCCGTAGATCAGCAGGTTGCGGCGCAGGAGCTGCGCGGCGCCGGTCGGGACGAACTTGACGCCCCGCAGGGCCAGTGGGATCAGCATGACGATGATCAGGGCGTTGAAGATGACGGCGGACAGGATCGCGGAGCGGGGGGTCTGGAGGCCCATCACGTTGAGGTCGTTCAGGACCTTGACGCTGGCGAAGCCGGCGAACATGGCGGGGATGATCGCGAAGTACTTCGCGACGTCGTTGGCGATCGAGAACGTGGTGAGCGACCCTCGGGTGATGAGCAGCTGCTTGCCGATCTCGACGATGTCGATCAGCTTGGTGGGGTCGGAGTCGAGATCGACCATGTTCCCGGCTTCCTTGGCCGCTTGGGTCCCGGTGTTCATGGCGACGCCAACGTCGGCCTGGGCGAGGGCCGGCGCGTCGTTGGTGCCGTCGCCGGTCATCGCGACGAGGTGCCCGCCGCGCTGCTCGCGCTTGATGAGCTCCATCTTGTCTTCGGGGGTGGCTTCGGCGAGGAAGTCGTCGACCCCGGCTTCGTGGGCGATCACCGCCGCGGTGCGGGGGTTGTCTCCGGTGATCATGACGGTGCGGATCCCCATGCGCCGAAGGTCGGCGAACCGCTGCGCGATGCCGGGCTTGACGATGTCCTTGAGATAGATCACGCCGAGCGCTCGCGGCGCCGCGGTTCCGTTCCCGGTGTGTGCTTCGGCGACGACCAGCGGGGTCCCGCCCTGCGCCGCGATCGAATCGACGGTGTCGCCGAGCTCCGGGGGGACCGAGCCGCCTTGGTCCTCGATCCAGCGGCGCACCGAATCGGCGGCTCCCTTGCGCACCGAGCGGTTGTCGAGGTCGACGCCGCTCATGCGGGTCTGGGCGGTGAACGGGACGAGCTCGGCCCCGACCAGCTCTCGTTCGCGCAGCCCGTACCGCTCCTTGGCGAGCACGACGATCGAGCGCCCTTCGGGGGTCTCGTCGGCGAGGCTGGACAGCTGCGCGGCGTCGGCGAGCTCCTGCTCGGTCACGCCGTTCACGGGGATGAAGGTGTCGGCCTGACGGTTGCCGAAGGTGATCGTCCCGGTCTTGTCGAGGAGGAGCGTCGCGCAGTCACCGGCGGCCTCGACGGCGCGTCCGCTCATGGCGAGGACGTTGCGGCGGACCAGACGGTCCATGCCGGCGATCCCGATCGCCGAGAGCAGCGCCCCGATCGTCGTCGGGATGAGACAGACGAGGAGCGCGACCAGGATCACGATGGGCTGCTCGGCGTTCGCGAACATCGCGAACGGCTGCAGGGTCACGGTCGCGAGCAGGAAGATGATGGTCAGGCCGGCGAGGAGGATGTTCAGGGCGATCTCGTTCGGCGTCTTCTGGCGGGAGGAGCCTTCGACGAGGGCGATCATGCGGTCCAGGAACGTCTCGCCGGCCCGGGCCGTGATGCGCACGACGATCTGGTCGGAGAGGACCCGGGTCCCGCCGGTCACCGCCGAGCGGTCACCGCCGGCCTCGCGGATCACCGGCGCCGATTCGCCGGTGATGGCCGATTCGTCGACGCTGGCGATGCCCTCGATGATCTCCCCGTCGCTGGGGATGATCTCCCCGGCGCTGACCACGCACTCGTCGCCGACGTCGAGCGCGGTGCTGGCCCGCTCCTCGATCGTGCCGTCCGGGCGGCGAACGTGGGCCGTGGTCTCGGAGCGGGTCTGGCGCAGCGCGTCGGCCTGCGCCTTCCCGCGCCCTTCGGCGATCGCCTCGGCGAAGTTCGCGAACAGCACCGTGAACCAGAGGAACAGGGCGACCAGGCCGGTGAAGACGTTCTGGTCCGACGAGGACGAGCTGAAGTCCTTCACGAACAAGACGGTGGTGAGCAGCGATCCGACCCCGACGACGAACATGACCGGGTTCCGCATCAGCGTCCGCGGGTTCAGCTTGACGAAGCTGTCGATGACCGCCCGCCGCATCAGGTCACGTTCGACGAGCTTGGTCTCGCGAGGCATCGGGGTTCCTCCCTTCAGATCTTGAGCTGCTCGACGATGGGGCCGAGCGCGAGCGCGGGCAGGAACGTGAGCGCGCCGACGATGACGATGACGCCGATGACGAGCACGACGAACAGCGGCGTGCTGGTCGGGAACGTCCCCGCCGACGGGGGTAC
>DAIMHT010000115.1:0-5418 GCA_036723155.1 Actinomycetota bacterium | reverse complement strand
CCCGTCAGTGGGGTCAACCTAGCGCCCCGTTGTTTCATGCCCGTGACACCCCGATGAACGGTGTGACCCTGGGCACGGGGGGTCAGGCCGGCCCGGTCGAGCCGCCGGACTCGTCGAGGCCCTGCTCCAGGGTGTTCCAGGCCAGGGTGGCGCACTTGATCCGCACCGGGAACTTGACCACGCCCTGGAGGGCCTCGAGGTCCCCGAGGCGGACCCCGTCGAGCGCGGCCCCGTCCTCCCCGTCCGATTCGCCCTCGAGCTTCGATTCGTGGATCGACATCAGCGCCTTGAAGGCCCGGATGAGCCGGCGGGCCTCGGGGAGCGGCTGGCCCTTCACGGCCGTGCTCATCATCGACGTTGACGCTTGGCTGATCGAGCAGCCCTGACCCCCGGTCCGCACGTCTCGGAGCACGCCGTCGTCGTCGACATCGAGGTACAGGACGACCTCGTCGCCGCACAACGGGTTGAAGCCCTCGACCTTGTGCGCGGGTGGCGCCGGCAGCTCACCGCGATTGCGGGGCGCCCGGTAGTGGTCGAGGATGATCTCTCGGTACAGGTCCTCGAGACCCGCCATGTCGTCGGCTCCTTTAGATCGCGAAGAATCGCTCGGCGGCGGCGAGCGCATCGACGAGCGCGTCGACGTCGGCTTCGTCGTTGTAGACGTAGAACGACGCCCGGGTCGTCGCGGGCACGCCGAGGACCCGCATCAAGGGCTTCGCGCAGTGATGCCCGGCGCGGACGCAGACCCCGTACTCGTCGACGACCTGGGAGATGTCGTGGGCGTGGATGCCCTCGAAGAGGAACGAGATCGTCGCCCCCCGGCCTTCGACGTCGACGGGCCCGTAGATCGCCAGGCGCTCCCCGAACCGCTCCTCGAGGGCGCGGAGCGCGTAGTCGGTGAGGGCCACCTCGTGGGCCGCGACGGCGTCCATGCCGAGCCCGTCGAGGTAGTCGATCGCCGCGGCCAGGCCGACGGCCTCGACGATCGGCATCGTGCCGGCCTCGAACTTCCACGGGACCTCGTTGGGCGTGAACCCGTCCTGGCGCACGTCGCGGATCATCTCGCCGCCCCCGAGGAACGGTGGCATCGCCTCGAGGAGCTCCGGCCGGGCCCAGAGCGCGCCGATCGCGGTCGGGCCGAGCATCTTGTGGCCGGTGACGCCGACGAAGTCGGCGTCCCACGCCGCGACGTCGGTGCGGCGGTGGGGAGCGAACTGCGCCGCGTCGACGAGCGCGAGGGCGCCCGCGGCGTGCGCGGCGTCGGCGAGGAAGCGCACGTCGGTCATCGTGCCGAGGACGTTCGACGCGGCCGAGAACGCGAAGAGCTTGGCGCCGTCGAGGAGCTCGTCGAGGCCGGACAGGTCGAGCCGGAAGTCCTTCCCGAGCGGCACCCAGCGCAGCTCGATGCCGCGCTCGGCGGCGAGGATGTGCCACGGCACGACGTTGGCGTGATGCTCGAGCTCGGTGAGCACGACGACGTCGCCGGGACCGAGGTTGGCCCGCCCCCAGGAGTAGGCGACGAGGTTGATGGCCTCGGTCACGTTGCGGGTGAAGACGATCTCCGACGGGGAGGACGCTCCGAGGAAGCGGGCGACGCGACTCCGGGCTCCTTCGTACGCCGCGGTGGCCTCCTCGGCGATCTGGTACACCCCGCGGTGCACGTTGGCGTACGACTCGCGGTAGATGCGGTCCATGGCGTCGAGCACCGCGGTCGGCTTCTGGGACGACGACGCCGAATCGAGGTACACGAGCCGCCGCCCGTGCACCTGACGCTTCAGGATCGGGAAGTCCGCCTGCACCCGGGCCACGTCGAGGGTCATCGTCGACACCTCACGCTGCGGCTTCGGCTTCGCGCCGGATCCCGTCGAAGCCCTCCCGCTCCACGCGGTCGGCGATCTCGGGACCGCCGGAGGCGACGATCCGGCCGTGCAGCAAGATGTGGACCCGGTCGGGCGTGAGGTGCTCGAGGATGCGCCGGTAGTGGGTGATGAGCAGGATCCCGAGCGCCGGGCGGCCGGCGCGGACCGCTTCGATCCCGCGGGCCACCACGTGGAGCGCGTCGATGTCGAGACCCGAGTCGGTCTCGTCGAGCACCGCGACGTCCGGCTCGAGGAGGGCCATCTGCAGGATCTCGTTGCGCTTCTTCTCGCCGCCGGAGAAGCCCTCGTTCAGGTAGCGCTCCGCGAACCGGTCGTCGGTCCCGAGCCGCTTCGTCCAGTCGAGCAGCGCCATGCGCACCTCGAGGACCGAGAGGTCTTGGATCCCCTGCCGGGCGGCCATCGCCTGGCGCAAGAAGTTCAGGACGCTGACGCCCGGGATCTCGGCCGGGTGTTGGAACCCGAGGAACAAGCCCCGGGCGGCCCGCTCGGCGGTGCTGAGCGCGGTGACGTCCTCGCCGTTGACCCGGATCCGCCCCGCGGTCACCTGGTAGCCGGGATCGGCGAGGAGGGTCTTGGCCAGCGTCGACTTGCCCGACCCGTTGGGGCCCATGAGGGCGTGCAGCTGCCCGGCGCCGATGTCGATCGAGACGCCACGCAGGATCTCGTTCCCGTCGACCGAGACGTGGAGATCTTCGATGCCCAAAGCCGGCGGCACGGGCGCAGGGGGGGCGCTCACCAGCCCATTGTATTCTCACTACCGCCGTAGTGAAAACTCCAGGGGGTCGAGATCCTCCGGGCGGCAGTAGGCGTGCAGCGAGACCCGCAGCCGGGGGCCGGTGAGATCTCCGACCGCTCGGGTGACCGGGATCGCCGACGTGACGATTCCCTGCCCCAGGAGGTCTCGAGCGACCGTCACCGGGTCCCGGTCGGGGTGGGCCAGGGTCACGATCCCCGACGGCTCGTCGAGGGGCTCCTGGACCCGCCAGCCGGCCACCCCGTCGAGGCGGGCGCGGGCGGTGGCACCGAGCGCCGCGATCCGGCCCGTCACCGCGGCCGGGGTCGCCGCCTCCAGCTCCTGGAGTGCCGCGGCCAGACCCACGTGGGCCGCGATGGCGGCCTCACCCAGCTCGAGTCGGGCGATCCCGGACCGGCCGAGGCCGGTCAAGCCGGGGTACTCGGGAACGAGCGCGGCCGCGACCGACGACGTCGCGGCCAGCCAGCCCGACCCCCGGGGCCCGCGCAGCCACTTGCGGGCGGTTCCGACGTACGCGTCGGCGCCGACACCCGCCAGCGGGACGTGCCCGGCGGCCTGGGCCACGTCGAGGATGATCGGGACGCCCGCGGCGCGGGCGAGGGCCGCGGCGTCGGCGGCGGGCTGGACCACCCCCCGGTGGCTGGCGACGACCGGGAAGCTGACGAGGTCCAATCCGTGGCGCAGCGCGTCGGCGAACCGGTCGAGGTCGAGGCGGCCGGCGGCGTCGGCGGCGAGGTCGACGAGGCGCCAGTCGCGACGCCCGGCAACCGCGTCGAGGGCCATTCGGTTGCTCCCGTACTCGGACGCGAGGGTCCCGACCCGGGCCTCGGGTGGGAGCGGCCACGCCCCGAGCAGGGTCGTGAACGCGGTGGTCGCGTTCGGCGCCAGCGCCACGAGGTCGCCCGGGAGGTCGACGAGGGCCCCGAGGCTCGTGCGGAGCGCGGCGAGGGTCGGGCGGGCTTCGGCCTCGGCCGCGTACCCGCCGATCGCGGCCTCGCGTCGCAGGTGGGCGATCGTGGTGTCGAGCACCCGCACGGACGGGGCGGCGCAACCGGCGGCGTCGAGCGGCACCGCGGTCTGGTCGGCGAGGTCGCGACGCCACGCCGCGGCGAGCTCCGCGCCGGGAAGGACCGTCACCGACGGGTCGCCAGGGACACCCCGAAATCGCCTGCGGGATCGGTCCACCACCGTTGGAGGGCGAAGCCGGCGGCGGCGAGCTCCCGCTCGACGCGTTCGGGCGTGAACTTGGCGCTGATCTCGGTGCGGAGCTCCTCGCCGTCGGCGAACTCGACGGTCAGGTCGAGGTCCGCGACCCGTACCTGTTGCGCGCCGCGGGCGCGGAGCCGCATCTCGATCCACGCCTCCGCGGGATCCCATCGGGCGACATGGTCGAAGCGTTCGGGCGCGAAGTCGGCGCCGAGCGCCCGGTTGATCACCCGCAACACGTTGCGGTTGAACTCGGCGGTCACCCCGGCCGCGTCGTCGTAGGCCGCCTCGAGCCGGTCGACCGCCTTGACGAGGTCGGTGCCGAGGAGGAGCGTGTCGCCGGGGCGAAGCCGAGCCGCGAGGTCGTCCAGGAACGCGGCGCGCGGTCCCGGCGCCAGGTTCCCGATGGTGCCGCCGAGAAAGGCGATCAGGCGGACGCCGCCGTCGGGGAGGGCACCGAGGTGGCGCTCGAAGTCACCCACGACGGCGTGGACGGTGACGCCGTACTCCTCGCCGACCGCGTGCGCCGCGGTTCGCAGCGTCGCTTCGCTCACGTCGAAGGGGACAAAGCGGCGGAGCGTGCCGGCGTCGACGAGGGCGCCGAGCAGCAGCCGGGTCTTCTCGGAGGTCCCGGAGCCCAGCTCGACGAGGGTGTCGGCGCCGGTGACGTCGGCGATCTCGGCCGCCCGGGCCACGAGGATCGACCGCTCGGCGCGGGTCGGGTAGTACTCGGGGAGTCGGGTGATCTCGTCGAAGAGCTGCGATCCCCGGTCGTCGTAGAACCACTTCGGCGGCAGCTCCTTCGGCGACCGGGTCAACCCGGCGCGCACGTCCGCGGCGAGCGTGTCGGCGATCGTCGCGTCGGAGAGGTGGACGTCGACCTGGACGTCGACGGGGCTGGTGGTCATGGCGTCCTCACAGTCGGGCCTCGGTCATGGTGCTGGGAGTGGCGACGACGACGGTCCGGTCCGGGACCCGGGACCAGCCCGGGTCGGCGTCGAGGGGCTCGGACGCGACCAGGGCCGCGCCGGGACGCGGGCACGCGAACAGCGAGTTGCCGCACGCCGTGGCCGCGATCGCCGCGCCGTCGGTGAGCAGCAGGTTCAACCGTCCGGTGGTGCGCGCCTCCACGCGGGTCACGACGCCGGCGAGCGCGTCGGCGGCGGTGGCGCCCTCGTCGAGCCGATCGAGCACGAGGGCGAACAGCGTCTCGGCGTCGCTGACCCCTTCGATGACCGCGCGCCGCCGGGGCGAGACCCCGTCTCGCAACTCGGCACCGATGCCGTCTCCCCAGCCGTGGACGATCCCGTTGAGCGAGAACGCCCAGCCGTCGGCGATGAAGGGGGCGTTCCCGGACCGCTCGACCGGAGCTCCGGGGGACGCGAGCCGGGCCGCGCCGAGCACCGCGGGGGCGACGGTGCCGGCGAGGGCGGCGACCTCGGGGTCGGCCCAGATCGGTGTGGTCGACCGGTGCCGCCGGGGCCCGCCGGCACCCGCCTCGTACCAGGCGACGCCGTACCCGTCAGGGTTGGCGGTCCCGCTGGTCTGGTGACGCGGGTGTCGGGCCTGGTCGACCAG
>DAIMHT010000114.1:0-5529 GCA_036723155.1 Actinomycetota bacterium | reverse complement strand
GCCCGGTACGCGGCCGCGGCGGGGACGTTGCTCATGGAGCTGCGGGCTCGGCACGGAGCCGAAGGCGGTGGCGCCGCGGGGCTCGGTGGCGCCGGTGATCGCCTCGCCAACGAGCGGCTGCTCGGCCTGCTGGCCGAGGAGCACGCGACCGACGCGGTGCTGTCGGAGGAGTCGGCCGACAACGCGCGGCGCCTCGACGCGGACCGGGTTTGGATCATCGACCCGCTCGACGGGACCCGCGAGTTCAGCGAGCCCGGCCGGACCGACTGGGCGGTGCATGTGGCGTTGTGGGAACGGCGGGACGGTGTGCGGGCCGCGGCGGTGGCGCTCCCGGCCCAGGGCCAGGTCCTCGGTACCGCGATCCCACCGGTGGTCCCGGCTCGAACGGATCGCCGGACGCGGGTGGTGGTGAGCCGGAGCCGCCCGCCGGCGGTCGCGCGGCGGGTCGCGGCGGCGCTCGACGCGGAGCTGGTGACCCTGGGCTCGGCGGGGGCCAAGACGATGGCGGTCGTGTCGGGTGACGTCGACGCGTACGTGCACGCGGGCGGTCAGTACGAGTGGGATTCGGCGGCGCCGACCGCGGTGGCGCGCGCCGCGGGGCTCCACGCCTCGCGTCTCGACGGGACGCCGCTGGTCTACAACCGTCCTGACCCCTGGCTCCCCGATCTGGTGGTGTGCCGACGCGAGCTCGCCGACGCGATCTTGGCCGTCGTGTGAGCGCCGAGGCGAACCGCAACCCGGACGGTAGGGTCGACGCGGGTCGCGTCGTCGGGAGGGACGTGGAGCTCATCACCAGTGACGACGTCCGTCTCCACGCCCGGCAGTGGGACGCGACGGGGACGCCACGCGCCACGGTCGTGGTCGTCCACGGGTTCGCCGCGAACCTCGACGAGGTCAAACTGGTGGCGCTGATCGACGCGCTCGGCGCCGCCGGGTTCGACGGGATCGCCTACGACGCGCGGGGCCATGGCCGGTCGGGTGGTGAGGCGACGCTCGGGGATCGGGAGCGGTTCGACGTCGCGGCCGCGGTCGCGGCGATCGGCGCGACGAAACGACCGGTGGTGCTGGTCGGCGCCTCGATGGGCGCCATCGCGGCGCTGCGGTTCGCGGCGTCGTCGCCGGGGTCGGTCGCGGGGGTGGTTTCGGTGAGCTGTCCGGCGTGGTGGCGGCTGCCCCTCAATGCCCGGGGCGTGTTGTCGACGCTGCTCACCCAGACCCCGTTCGGGCGTGAGCTCGCGCGCCGGCTGATGGGGGTTCGGATCGCACGGCCCGAGCCGCGTCCGGTGCCGCCAATCGACCTCGTCGGCGAGCTCGGCGTGCCGGTTGCGATCGTGCACGGCCGGGCCGACCCGTTCATCTCGGTCGCCGCGGCCGAGGCGCTGTTCGCGACGGCCCACGAGCCGAGACGACTGGAACTCGTCGAGGGGTTCGGTCACGCCTTCGAGCCCGAGGCGACCCCCGCGATCCTCGGCGCGCTGAGTTGGTGCCTCGAGCCCACGAGGACGTCACCGACGCCGGGACCCGCCGCCGGATCGGCGGCTTAGGGACGACCGGGCTCTTGCCACCACCAGGCCAAGCCGGCGAGGCCGGGGCCGGTGTGCACGACCATGACCGGGCCGAACTCGCCGACGAACGCCGCGATGGGCTGCTCGTCGGCGGTGATCCGTTCCAGGAGCTCCTGGGCGACGTCGACGGCGAGGGCGTGGAGCGCCGCGACGTGGAGCGCGGCGCCCGGGACCCGGGAGCGGTGGACGAGGCCGACGATCCGGTCGAGGGCGGCGTCGTGGCTCAACGCGGGGCGGAGCCGGCGCACCTTGCCGCCGCGGAACTCGAACAGGGGGTTGATGCCGAGACGCTTGCCGGCCCATCCGGCCAGCCCCGGGACCCGTCCGCTGCGCACCAGGTGGTCGAGGGTGGGGAGGGTGGCGACGAGCCGCACCCGGTCGATGACGTGCACCGCGGCCCGTTCGACGGTGTCGAGGTCGCCGCCGGCCTGCGCCGCCTGCGCCGCCGCGAGCACCACGAGCGCCTCGGCTCCCCCGGCGGTGGCGGTGTCGACGACCCGGACCGGGCCTCCGACGGCTTGGGCGGCGACGAGCGCCGACTGGTAGGTGGCGCTCATCGATCCGGCGATGGTGAGGACGACGACGCCGTCATTGCCCCGGAGCGTGTCTTTGATCGCGGTCTCGAACTCGCCCGGCGTCGGGGCGGAGGTGGTGACCTGCTGGTGGGTCACGAGCTCTTGGAGGGGCCGGGTCCCCTCGGGTTCCGGTTCGCCGCGCACGGTCAGCCACATCGGCACCACCGTCACCTGGTGTTGCGCCGCGAGCTCCGGCGGGAGGGCGGCGGCGCTGTCGGTGACGACGGCGACGGTCATGACGAGACCTGTTCGAGCTGGGGGCGGGCGATCCGCTCGCTGACGAGCAGCGACGCGAGGATCGTCAGGAGCCCGGAGCAGAGCAGCACGACGCGTGACGGCTCGAGGGTCCCGATGAGCGGCCAGCGGACGTCGTTGAGCACGTCGCCGGCGATCCCGGCGCCGATGGCGGCGAGGCTGAGCGCGACGCGGATGACGACGTGGAAGGCGGCGAAGGCCAGGAGGCGATCGGTCCCGTCGAGCCGGGACTGGAGCGCGCCCATGCCCGACGCCAAGGTGAACGCCGCGGCCGCGCCGAACGCGGTCGCGCCGACGAACGCGATCCAGATGGTGCCCGCGAGGGAGAAGAGGGCGACGACCCCGCCGATGAACAGGACCCCGAGGCGGGTCTCGTGGAGCGGCTCATGGCCCCGCCGGAGCTGCAGCGCGCCGAGCCCGAACGCGGCGCCGACGCCGAAGAGCGCGATGAGGACGCCGAACTCGGTGTCGCTGGCGTGGAGCACGTTGCGCACGAACACGATCCCGAGGGAGAACAGGGCCCCGAGACCGAGCGCGACCGCGGCGGTGGCGGGCATGACCGCCCGGACGAGCGGGATCTTGAACGCGTCTCGGAAGCGGATGTCGCTGCGCTCGGCGTCGGACGCCGTGGGTGTCCCGAGCATGCGGAGGCGGGCGATGAACCAGAACGAGACCAGGAACGTCGCGGCGTCGATCCAGAACACCAGGGCGAGAGGCCGGTGGAGGATCACCAGCGGCAGCGCGGCAACGGCCGCGAACGCGCCCGCCCCGAGCGGGATCGTCCCGTAGGAGGAGCCGAGGACGAGCCCGTTCGCCATCGGGAGGTCGTCGTCGCCGACGAGGTCGGGGATGGACGAGTCCCGGGCGGGGAGGAACACGATGCTGGCGGCCTCGATGACCACGGCGCAGAGGTAGATCCACCACAGGCTGCGGATCAGCGGGACGGCCGCGATCACGACCGCCCGGAAGGCGTCCATGGCCAACATGGTCCGGCGGCGGTCCCATTTCCGCACCGCGCGCGTCGCGAGCGGACCGCCGAGCGCCGCCGGGAGGAGCCGCAGGGTCAGGATCCCGCCCACCGCGGTCGGTGACCCGGTGAGCTTCAGGGCCAGCGCCATGAACGCGACGGTGCCCATCCAGTCCCCGAGGGCCGAGACGCCCTGGCCGATCAGCAGGTCCCGGAAGCCTCGGCGCCGGACGAGGGTGCGGACGCTCACGTCGGCTCGAGGTCGTGATCGAAGAGCAGCCGCCGCAGATAGGTGCGGGCGCTGGGGTCGCGCGGTCGGCCGTTGCCGACGACGCGCTTCACGAGCATGGGCGCGGCGATCGCTCCCCCGGCGACGGCGCCGCTCGTCCCGTTGGTGACGACGAGCATCGGGGTGAGGGCGACCTCCCCGAGGAACCCGCCCAGGCCGGTCTGACGGAACGCCCGGGCCGCGACGAGCACCGCGAGGAGGAGCACCGCGCCGGGCCAGGCGTTGACGAGCAGCGACCCGAGCGCGGGGGCGAGGCCGCGACCGCCGTGCCCGCGCAGGAACGGTGACCAGTTATGCCCCGCAACCGCGAGGCCGCCCGCGATCCCGGCGACGATCGGATGGTCGAGGAGGAGCAGCGGTCCCAGCGCGCCCTTCGCGACGTCGCAGATCCCGGAGAACGCCAGCCACTTGAACCCCGCGACGCGGTACAGGGAGGTGCCGGACACGGTGCCGGAGCCGGTCTCGCGCAGGTCGACACCCCGCCGGTGGCGCGCGACGAGGTTCGAGAACGGCACCGCTCCCGCGAGGAACGACAGCGCACAGACCCCCACTTCGAGCATCGGCGTCATTCTTGTCGGTGCCGCCGTCCGACCCGTGACCGCAATCACCCCGGGGCCGCGGCGGCACGGCCGGCCGGTCAGACGATGCGGGCGTCGGTCACGGGAGACAGACCTCGGGAAGCGGGTGCCGGTAGAGGCGGGCCGCGTTCTCGTGGGTCATCTTGCGCAGGTCCTCGACGGGCAGGTCACCCCAGTACCGCTCGATCACCGCCTGGGTGTCCGGCCAGGTCCCGTCACCGTGGGGGTAGTCGACCTCGACCATGACGTGATCGATGCCGATGGCGTGCCGGGTGGTGATCGTGGACGGGTCGTCGATGGTGCAGAACCAGAAGTTGCGGCGCAGCATGTCCGAGGGGCGCAGACCGCCGAACCCGTCGAGCCCGTACCCGGACCGGTCGACGATGTTGTCGAGGCGGTCGATGAGCATCCCGACCCATCCGATTCCGCCCTCGGACATGGCGACCTGGAGCTCCGGGTACTTCACCGCCCACGCCGACCACACCCATTCGGCACACGCGGTGAGGGACAGCTGGCCGAACAGGGTGGCGCCGAGCTGCAGCGGGGGGCAGCCCTGCGGGAACTCCGGCATGCCGGACGAGCCGACGTGGAGGCTGATGACGGTGCCGGTCTCGGCGCACGCGGCGATGATCGGCTCCCAGGATTCGTCGAAGATCGACGGGAACCCGATGCGGTGGGGCCGTTCGGGCAGCGTGACCGACCGGAAGCCCCGGTCGGCGTTGCGGCGGATCTCGGCCGCGCCGATCTCGGGATCGGCGAGCCAGGTGATCCCCATCGGGACGATGCGGTCCGGATGCGCGGAGTACCACTCGTCGAAGAACCAGTCGTTCCAGGCTCGGGTCACCGCGAGGCCCAGCTCGGGGTCCTTGGCCTGGGAGTACACGCGTCCGCAGAAGCCGGTGATCATCGACGGGAAGTTCAGCGACGCCCAGACGCCGTTGATGTCCATGTCGTGGATGCGGGCCTCGATGTCCCAGCAGCCTCGGCGCATCTGGTCGAACCGGAACGGCTCGATCTTGACCGTCTCGAGTCGGCGTCCGGCGACCGCGTTCTGGCCGACCTGGAAGTGACGTTCGCCTTCGAACTCCCAGACCTCGCGGCCGTGGTCGTCCTCGATGACGCGGGGCGCGCGGTCCTGGAGGCCGGCGGGGAGGCGCCCTTCGAACATGTGGGGCGGTTCGACGAGATGGTCGTCGACCGAGATGATCGTGTACCGCACCGGGCGAGGGTCGGGCTCCGGGAGGAACAGGTCGGGGTGCGCCTCGAGGGGATCCAGCGCCGTCGTCACAGTCAGCTCCTC